>CAJUOF010000040.1 GCA_910587905.1 uncultured Lachnospiraceae bacterium | reverse complement strand
TCCCCCACCTGGAGATTCCCCCCATCGATTCCGTGGGCCCCGGTCCAGATGATGAGCACCGTGATCCCGTTCATAATGAACATCATGGCGGGCATCATGAAGGACATGCACCGGTTGGTAAAGAGCATGGTTTTTGTCAGATCCCGGTTGGCCGTGTCAAACCGCTTCTCCTCATGCCGCTCCCGGCTGAAGGCCCGGATCACGGGAAGTCCGGTCAAAATTTCCCTGGCCACCAGGTTGACCCGGTCCACCAGCTTCTGCATCAGTTTAAATTTGGGCATGGCCACCACCATGAGGATGACCACCAGCAGACTGACCGCCAGCACGGCCACGCCGATGATCCAGGCCATGGAAACTCCGGAGCGGATTACCTTGACCAGGCCACCGATGCCGATGATGGGGGCGTACAGCACCATCCGCAGCAGAAGCACCGTCACAAGCTGAACCTGCTGGATGTCATTGGTGCTTCTGGTGATCAGGGACGAGGTGGAAAACCGGTCCATCTCCCCGCCGGAGAAGGAGATCACCTTCCGGAACACCTGCCCCCTCAGCCGCATGCCCACGGAGGCCGCCACCCGGGAGGCGATCAGACAGACAAGCACGCTGGCCGCCATGGCAAGGAGGGCGATCCCCAGCATCTTAAGGCCGGATAGGAACAGATAGTCCGTCTGAATTTTTTTTACATTTGCGCCCATGGCCTCATATTCTGTTTTCACATAGGCTGTCCCCAACTGGCTCAGCATGGAGTCGGAGAGGGCCTCCGCCTGCTGGTCCAATTCGTTCCGAAGCCCCGCCGCCGTCTCCGGGGAAAGCTCCGAAACCTCCAGGCCCATCTGTCCCGCCATGACGGCCCCGGCTTCCGCCCGGCTTAAGATCCCGTCCAGCTCTTCAAGGGCCTCCTCGGACAACTCTTTCCTTATTAATAAAGATTCTTCTGCGGATGCCGGATACTTCTTCCCATAGCGGGCATATTCCTCTGCAGAAAAATTCTCCGTGGTAAGCAGCAGGTAAGCATTCTCCACGGTCTGTCTCTCCCCGTCCGAGAGAAACAGGAACAGTTTCTCCATCTGGGCCCGCCGGATGGCCTCCGGCGCAGAATGGTCGATCCCGCCCTGCTGGATCCCCACGTCCACAATGTCCGACGTGTACTGGGGAAGAGACAGGTCACACCATGCCTGCAGTCCCAAAAGTGCCAGCACGAGAAGCGCCCAGCCCGCCGATTCTCTGAGAAATTTTAAAATCTTGATCATCCTTGTCGTTCTCCTTTAAGTCTCTCCGTTCCGTCTCGTTTTCCATCTTTTTCCCATTCTCAGCGTTTCCGGAATACTTCCTCCGCACAGTGAATGAATTGTTCCGTCAACTCCAAAAGATGTTCCATATTCTCACCTCCCATGCGCTCTTCAATCTGACGCACCGCCCGGTCCCGATAGCTCCGCTCCGCTTCCAGGTTCCGCCTCCCGTCCTCCGTCAAATTCACGTAGACCACCCGCCGGTCCTGCCTGGACGCCCTTCGGAAAAGATACCCTTTTTCCTCCAGCGTCCCGATCATCTTCGACACCGCCGGCTTGCTGATATAACCATCCATGGTCAGCTCCGAAGGCTTGACGCCGGGACATTCCGGATGCTTCTCCAGGAAGCATTCCACCTGCATGAGCATCATCATCTCCCCCGGATTTAGTTTCAGAACCAGATCCTGCATACAGATCAGTCGATGAATCCTGCTGATCTGTTCAAAAAAACGGCCGCCTGCAAAATCCTCTTTCATTGCCTCATCCCCCCAATGATTAACCAGGTAAATCATTAACACGAGAAACTATTATAATAGGATTTTGTGGAAAGTCAATGGATTTTATACTTTGTTTAGAAAAAAAATTCCTTTTAGAAAACACCTTGGAAAATACTCCCCGCCGCAGTCACCGTGGATGCCAGGTCCCGCCGGTAATTGGGTGCCGTATGGTTCAGGCTGTTTACCACGACGCCGTCCTGCCCCATCCGCCCCGTGGCGTGAACATACTGAAAATACCCGATATAGAGGGCCATATGGCCGGGAAAATAGAGAAGGTCTCCCGGCTTTGCCTTACAGACAGGGATTTCCTTCACCGGATATCCCTCTTTGATGGAGGCGTCCCGATAAATATAGATCCCGTGGAGCAGGTACACCATGGAGCAAAGACCGGAGCAGTCGATGCCCCAGGGCGTTTTCCCGCCCCACCGGTAAGGCGTGTGCAGATATGAAAGAGCCGTCCGCACCAGGCTCTCCCTGAGAGTCTCTTCCTCGTTCCGAATGGAATAATGGGTCTCGGCGAGAGGCCGAAGCTGCGCCTTCCTCATATAAACGCCCCTGCCGTCAATGAGCCTGGCCTGCTGCCATCCCGCCTGCCCCTCCTCCGGCACGGCCGACACCAGGCTTCCCCTCGGCAAGGTGAGCACATAGGGATTCTGATAGCCGGGAACCTCATAGACGTCCGCAGACGGCGAAGTCACCACATACTTGGGGAGCTTCTGCCATTTCCTGGTATTCCATTCCCGGCATTCCAGCCCGTCCGTCTTCACATATCCCTGATACCCGTAAGCTGTCTCCACCGATGCCCATCCGCCCTTCGCCGTTTTCTCCCGGATCAGCACTTCCATGCCGTAAAGCACCTCGTCCACTATCTGGGACGCCTCCGACGGATGTTCCTTCAACTGCAAAAAAGGTTCCTTCACAATTCCGTTATTTTTCCACATGCTCATTCCTCCCATGGCCTTGTCCAGATTTTTCATCAGAACATCCTATGAAAAGACCTGGCGAGATATGACGAAGAAGACTTGCATTTCGACTTTTTCGGAAGTGTTACAAAAAACTTGACCACTACAGGATGTCTTGAGACTCTTCCCAAATCACAGTTTCCTCCACGCAAAAAAGGCCAAACCTCCAAATAAAATCAAAGGTTTTGGCCTCTCTCTGCGGATAACAGGACTCGAACCTGCACGGTCTCCCACCAGAACCTAAATCTGGCGCGTCTGCCAATTCCGCCATATCCGCATCACACAATGCGGTATCATCTTACCATTTTCCAAACAAAATGTCAACGTTCCATGTGCTGATAACAGTAATGTATATTTTGTCAATAGTTTTGCGACAAGTTTTTAGATCGGAAGAGCGTCGTGTAGGGAAAGAGTG
>CAJUOF010000039.1 GCA_910587905.1 uncultured Lachnospiraceae bacterium | reverse complement strand
TCCCGCATCTCTCCCGCCGCCAACATCTCATTCTGACAGCTTCCACTGAGACCCGACGAAAACCCGATGAACAAAATGTCCTGCCCTGCCTCCAGGTGCCGCTTCATGGCCGTCGACGCGTCCTCCGGGTTCACTGCCATGGTGGTTGGCATGCTTCCGTTCCTCATCTTATCATAGAATTCCCCGATGGGAAGCTTCTTATCCCCGCCGTAGATCACACCGTCCAGATTGTAAAACAGATTCAGGACGTCCAGCTTCTTTTCTTCAATGTATTCCTCCGGTAAATCGCAGGAAGAATCCGTCATAATTACATAATCATTCATTGCCATACCCTCACTTCCCCTGGCATAAGGTTTTCCACTGCATACTCTCACGCCCCGGTGCTTCCGAAACCGCCGTTTCGAACCGCTTCCGTCTCATCGTCCTGCGTGATTCCAAATTCCATAAAAATCCCCTGGGCAAAGCCGCTCCCCGCCTCCAGTGAAAGGGTCTTCCCCTCCCGGCTGTCGTTGGTCAGCTTGACAAAAATATGCCCTTCGTTATCCGAATGGTAATAATCGCTGTCCACGATCCCCACCGTATTGTTTAACTGGAGCCGATACTTGAAACCAAGGCCGCTCCTGGGATAGATTTGCAGCACCCATCCCTTCTCCATGGCCGCCCGGATTCCCGTGGGAACCTTCATCGACTCCCCCGGCGAGAGCGTGATCGCCACGGGAGAAATAAAATCATACCCGGCAGAGCCCGTCGTGGCACGCTTCGGAACACAAACCTGCTCCCAGGCCGCCAGGCATTCCTCTTTGCTCTCTGCGCCGAAGGTATCCAGAAAATCCTTCTCAAACTGTTCCCTGCTCACCTTCTCAAATCTCGCAATTCGTTTCATCGCCATTCCTCCTACCGAACCAGTATACCATAAGGCCATGGGGATGGAAAGAGTGTTTTTACAAAAGCCCGCCGCCTCTTACTGCCCGGCCCGCTTCTTTAAAAGCACATTCGCATCCTTAAAAAAGCTGACCATAATCAGGAGGATGATGATCCCCACCGGAAAGGCTGCAATGATACTCACCGACTGCAGATTACTCATGGAGCTCTCCGAAAACACCAGCGCCATGGGGAAGGTGATCAACAGCAGACACCAGGCCAACTGTACGGCCCAGTGGGGGCTCTGGCCCTCCTTAAGCTCCCGATAACTGTAGCAGGAAGCGATCAGTGCGATCGAGTCAAAGGACGTGGCATAAAACGCGATCATCGTCACAAGGACCAGGGCAAGCACGAACCAAGCGTTGGGAATGGTCCGGATGATCGAAAGAATCAGCTCATACAAATCCCCGCTCTCCTGATACCGAGCGACAAAATCCACCCCCTCAAGGACCTGTTTCCCCAGAGAATAATTTCCAAGGACCACGAAGCTGATGATCGTGGAGCCCACGCCGAACCCATAGCCGCCAAGGATCGTCTGGCGGATCGTCCTCCCCCTGGAAATGCTCCCGATAAAAAACGGGGCGGCGACACACCAGACCATCCAGTAAGACCAGTAAAAAATCGTCCAGTTTTGAGGAAACGACGTGGCGCGCTCCGGGTCCGTAAACGTAGAAAGCTCAAAAAAATTCTGGAGCATCCTTCCCAGAGAAGAAAAGCCGGTCTCGATAATATACCGGGCCTCCCCGCCAAACAACAGCACATAGGCCAGCAGTCCGAAAAAAAGATAAATACAGGATTTTGCCAGAATGCTGATCCCCTTAAAGCCATGCAGCAGAGAATAGGTGTATACGGCGCAGGTCACCAGGAGGATCGCCACCGTGATCACCCTTCGGTCCATCTGGATGTGGGACAGCTCTTCCAGAATACCGGACATCAGAGGAGTCGCCACCGCAAAGGTGGTAGCCGTACCCGCCAGCAGGGCAAACACTGCCAGCAGGTCGATGAGTCTGCCCGGCAAACCGTCCGTATGCTTGCCCAGAAGCGGCCGGCACGCCTCCGAATACTTCTGCCTGCTCCTCTTCCTGACGTGGAGCATAAACCCAAAGGCCACCGCCAGCATCAGATAAAAGCCCCAGGGAATCAGGCTCCAGTGGAACACCGGATAGACGCTGGCCCAGTCCTGTATGCTTCCAAGCTCTGCGATATGAGGATCTGCGGCATACATCACCCACTCTGAAAAAGAATAAAACAGAATGTCCGCCGCCAGCCCCGCCGTAAACATCATGGAGCCCCAGGCAAAAAAAGAAAACTTCGGCTTTTCCCCCGGATCCCCCAAAACGATATTCCCGTATTTGGACACGGCTACAAACAGGGAAACCAGGAACACCCCCAGACCCACGGCCAGATAAAAGACCCCCAGAGTGTCCCCGAACAGCGAACGGACCTCACCCAAAATTTTCTGCGAACCGGAGGGAAAACAGGCGAACAGCAGACTGAGCGCCACCACCGTTGTCAAAGGTACCAGAAAAATAGCCCAGTCAATCCGCTTCCCGCCTTCCTTCTCCATCGCTTCGTTTCGTTTCATCATAAACTCCTCCTAATTTCAGAAACTTTTCATACTCAGAATCCAGCGCCGCCAGCTCGGCCAGGCTGTCCACCTCCAAAACATCCCCCGGCCTCATCTCAAAAATCCCAAGCCGATACTCCCCCGGATACCGGAACAGGGCGATGTCATCCCAGTAAATCTGCCGGTTCCGCCTCTGCTCAAATTCCTCCTCCAGATGCCCCTTAAGCCGCCTGCCGTCCTCTTTATTCCAGCGGGAGACACTAAAAAGCTGCCACCCGCCCGCGCCTCCGCTCCTGCTGCAGGAGACAATCCGCCCTTCCTCCACTGTCAAAAGCCATTCGTCCGTGTGGGCGTCGGTCCACACCGCCTGATACCCGGACCGATCAAACTCCCGAAACAAAATCTCCGGACGGCGGACGATCTGATCCCCGTCCAAAATCATCGCATTCTCCAGATACTCCCTGGCCACATAGAGCGACGAAATGTTATTGCACTCCGCATAGTAGGGATTTTCGACCAGCCTCACCCCCGGATAATCCCTCGCGAGAGCCTCGAACTGCTCCTTCAAATACCCGACCACCACATAAATCTCAAAAATTCCGTTTTCCCGAAGCCCCCGAAGGATCGTATCAATCATCCGGACGCCGCCCACCCGGACCAACGGCTTGGGCACCTGGCGGGTGACCGGGTACATCCTCGTCCCGTTCCCAGCCGCCATGATAATGGCCCGCTCCACTTTACTCATGTTCATCCATCCTCTCGGCCCGACCGGATCGCCCCGGCCGCAATGCCGTAATAATCTTTTGCATAGCGGTACTGCCGGAGGGAATACTCCCCGAATTCTACTCCCAGATTCCGCTTATACTCACACCAATTGCTCCAAAGCAGTCCGCAGACCGCAACATAACAATAAATCTTGATCCTGGTCCCGTCCGGGCACCCCTCAGTAAAATACTGGCCGATAAGCCGGTCGATCTGCTCCCTCTCATACAGAGAATAAATGCAAAACATCGCAATATCCACGTGCGGGTCCTGCATCGCCGCATACTCCCAGTCGATGAGCCGAATCTCCTCTCCCCCCTCCTCATTCCGAAAAAGAAGGAAATTGTCCGGCACCGCGTCAATATGAGTCAGCACCCGTTCCCCCACCTGCCCGTCAATAAAAGGCCGCAGAGAAAACACCCGTTTCTTTGTCTGTCGGTAATCCTCATAGGCAGATGGCCGCCCCTCCCAGAGAGACTCATAAAATTCAATATGCTCAAAAAGGTCAAACTCATGGTCCGCCCTCAGCTTAAGCTCATGGAATTCTCGAAGCTTCCTCATGCAGGCAGCGGTCTCCGCCGGATTCCCCGGGTCACAGGTCCTGGCGCCCTCGATAAAACGGGCAATCTTGTAGCCATTCTCCGGATTGATCAAAAGAATGTCCTCGCAGATGTTCCTCCCCCCCACCGTCTGGTAAGCCGCCGCCTCTTCCCGGCGGTTGATGAGCCGCTCCGTCCCCTCCCCAGGAATGCGCATGATATAGGCGCTCCCCTTGCAGGAAAACAGAAACGAACGGTTTGTCATCCCCTTTTTCAGCGCCGAAATTCCCGTGATCTCATCCATGGAAACTCCAAGAACCTCTGCGATCAGCTCCAATTTATCCGACTGGAGCTGACTGGACTCACCGTCCAGCTCCCGGAGCTCCTCATACGTATTGACCTCCGCCACCAGTTCCCGGCGAAACACCCTCGCCCGGACCGTCAGCTTTCCCCCGTCACAGAGGGCCGCCTCCCAAAAAAGGCCGCTTCCGCCCCTTTTTCGTGCAAGCACCTCCATCCGCTCTCTGACACGCTCCGCATCCTCCTTCAAAAGATAGGAAATCCCCACCATGGCGTTGCCCTCTTCCCCCTCGGGGACGGCCACCAGCTCCATCTTCCGGTTGACACGGACAGCCCCGCCCGCCTCCTTCCTGTCACTCACCATGTACCAGGAATACAACTCACAGGAACAAAACGGGTTCCTGGCACACCAGATGTCACAGGGAACAATATAGGTATTCGACAGATGCCTCTCCGCCCGCTTTAACGAATAGAGGTTGTTTTTGGTCCCGTAGTCCGGATTGACGATCAGCCGGACCCCAAACCGGTCGATCAGGTAATCAAACCGCTCTTTCATATACCCGACCACCACGTAAATTTCCCGGACTTCCGCCTCGTGAAGCTGTCTGATCAGCCGTTCAATCAGCGGCTCTCCCTTCACCTCCAGAAACGCCTTCGGAACCTCTCTGTTGATCGGCACCATGCGCATTCCGAAGCCCGCCGCCAAAATCACGGCATTCTTCGGCCGCCCAGCCAAAATCACATGGTCCGCCTTCTCTGTCAGCCGAAAACTCCCGTCCAGATACCCTTCCTCCTTCAAATTTCTCAGGCACCGGTTGGTCATTCCCAGTGAAAACCCGCAGGCCTCCGCCAGCATCCGCTGATTCACATAGGGCGTTTCCCACAGCCTGCGCAGAACGTCACATTCCCATATGTTCATATAATTGCAATCTCCGTTTTTCGTGAACAAGCCTTCAGAAATCCGTCCCCCGCCGCCAGAGCGGGGGACAATGTAATAAGCATATTCTTTTTTCCCAAAAAAGTCAATGGGTTCTCGTCAGCTTCTTCCGTATCTCCTGGCGAGCCGGTGCCGGATATAGCGGGCACCAACCTCGCCGCTGTGTCCCAGATTATAAAAATGCTGCTGCTTCAAGGCGACGATCCGTTCCCGGTAGGCATCCTGGTTGGCCAGAAGCTCCTCCACGACGGGAGCCAAATCCTTCACCTCACTCTTCTCCACCTGGCGGCCCACCTTGGAACGGGCCGTGATATCAAAGGGAACAAGGGGAATCTTCTGATAATCCTCGTTGATCACCTTTAACTTTGTGTTGATGAAAAGAGAAGGCTTGTCCGTAGTAAAAGAAAACTCATAGGCGATGCCGCTCCAGTCCGTGACCACCAGATCGGCCGTATAGACCGTCACGTTGGAAGAAAAGTCCGTCTCGATCACAAAATCATCCGACATCCGGTCCCGATACCGCTCCATGACTGCCTTCATCTGCATGGGAAAGCGGCGCACATACTGGGGATGGGGACGAATGATGATGCGGTAGCCCTTTCCATACAGGGCTTCCACCAGATCGTCCAGGCAGGAATCCATGATGTTGTCATACTGCCATGACGGTGCAATCAGGATCGTCTTTTTCGGATTCTCCACCTTCTCCATGGCTTCATAGGAAGCGATCATATCGTCCAGCAGACCGTAGCCACATTCAATGATGCGCTTTCTCCTGGTATGCCGCAATTTCTCAATGGCACGGGCCTCCATGGCCTGCTCCCTGCTGACCACAAGAAGCGTGTCGTAGGCGTCCAGAGCCCCGGTCCGGTAAGCCAGGTTGTCACTGGAACAGCCGTGGTCCATGAAAATATACTCCACATTCTTTCGGACCCTGGACCGCTTGATGTGGTACTTCTCCAAATCCGGCGTCGTCATGATCACGATATCCGCCTCCAGCTTCATCATCAGTGGAATCAGGCGGGTCTCGTCCACGTAATAAGGGCGAATCCTCGGCTCATTCTTCTGAAAGATCGCGTCGTCCGGGTCGCTGGTCACGTAATGGATCGTCAAGTCTGTCTCCCTAAGAAGGGCCTCGATCAGCCTCCGGAAATACTTATAAAAGCCGCTTCCCTCCGAGTAAAACATCACCTTCATGTTCTTTGCGTTCTCCGGCGCAAAAAACTGCTTGTAATACTTCTTCGCCAGCACGGCGTTCTTTTTCTTCTTCACCTGTTCTTCCGCAACAGACTGCTTCATGTCCTTCAGGGCCTTATAGTCAATGTATTTCTGTGGAGGATAGACCACATTCACCAGGTAAGTGACCCCGATGGAAAACAGATTGCCGAAGGTCCAGTAGAGCCCCACCGCCGCAGGAACGATCAGCGCAAAAAAGCCGGAAAATGCGACCATGAACGCCGTCATGCCCCACTGAGAAAGCCGGTTCTGCTCAATCTGCAGGACATTGATTTTATTCTGAACATAACACATGAGCAGTGCGGACGCCCCCGCCAGGACGGGAACAAGGAGCAAGCCCCCAACTACCGCCAGATCCGGTGTCTTTGTGAGATCCAGCCCGAAGAAGTCCAGGCGCATCCCCTGGATTGCGGCCACGGCCTCCCCCGCCCCTGGAATCGCCAAAAAAGCGTCCGGCACGCTCCGAATCTGTTCCACAGCCGCGAGCTGGGCTGTCGTCCCAAGCTCCCCCGCCGTCGTCCCCAAAAGCTCGGCCGCCTTCTCCACAAAGGCCCCCTGGAGCGCCGCCGGCAGATGCAGAATATGCTTAAGCGGCTTATAAACCACGTCCAGCAGTCCGAAAATGATCGGGAGCTGGAGTAAAAGGGGCCAGACGCCCGCCATCGGACTGTAACGCTCCTTCTTATAGAGCGCCGACTGGGCATCAAGAAAAGCATCCTTGTCGTCCACATACTGATACCGCAGGGCGTCAAGCTGGGGCTTCATGCGAACCATTTTGATGGAATTCTTCTGCACCAGCAAAGAGATGGGAAACATGACGACCTTCGTCAGCAAGGTAAATAAAATAAGCGCCAGGCCGTAATGGTGGAACACCTGATAGCACGCCCACATCAGCCAGCCCAACGGCACGCCCACGACAGTGTTGATCAAATCCATAGTTTATTTCCTCTGCAATCTGTAAAATTTAGGGAAGAATACGCACACGCCCCTTGCCAGAATGTCCTCCCGGCGGACGAAAGGGTCCTCCCAAAAGCGGGAATCCTCCGACGCCCTCCGGTTGTCCCCCAAAACTACGTAGCATCCATCCGGCACCTCGGTCTCCGGATACGTGTCGTCCGAGAACTCCTCCACATATTCCTCCTCCAGAAGCCTTCCGTCCAGATAGACTCTCCCGTCACGAAGGGCGAAGGTCTGGCCCGGAACGGCGACGATGCGCTTCACCAGCCACCGCCTCTTTCCGATCTCCGGATGATGAAAAAAAACCACGTCCCCCGTCCGGGGCTCATCCGTTTGATAGGCCAGACGATATCCCAAAACCATGGAACCGGAAGGAATGGCAGGCTCCATGGAACCGGAGGGCACATACGCATTCAAGACAACAAACCAGTTCAAAACCGCCGCCAGAAAAACAGCCGCTCCCGGAAGCAGCAGACCTTTCCAGCGATTGCAGCGCTTCATCTTCGAGGGGCCGTGCAGATGTGGAGTGCCTGCTTTAACGCCTCCACGTTTCGGCGTTCCTCCGCCAACAGACGCCTAAGCTCCCTGTTTTCCGCAGCAAGCCCGCCCTCTCCGCCGGACTCGTCATAGGGGTCCGGCCTGATCCCTTGCGGATCAAAAGCCGGCTCCTCGGAGGCAGAAAACGAGACGCTCGCCCCCAAGCCGCCGGAAGCCGCCGCAGCCTGCTCCGCCGTGAACGAAGCGGCCGCCGTCTCAGCCGAAACAGACGTCCCCTCGATCTCATAATCACCGAAGCCGATCTCATCGTCGTCCGTCTCATCCTCATAAGAAACGGCATAGTCTTTCTTCTTCCCAAAGCGGGAAAACTTCCTCCGGAACTTCCGGAAATAAAAGCTGAAGGCAGCTCCCGCCGCAATGGCCACGCCGGCGATGATCTGGATAATATAGGTCATGGCCGAAGGGTCGATATAGGCCAGCGCTGTCACAGAAAACAACAGTGACGCGCAGACAAAAAAATACAGAAAGGAAAGCACTTTCCTCATAGCAAACGTCTCCTCCATCATAGATTGAACCACCATCTGTTAAACTGTGGCCGGTTCGTCGGCC
The DNA here is from genome assembly GCA_910587905.1 of uncultured Lachnospiraceae bacterium. Classification (GTDB taxonomy): domain Bacteria; phylum Bacillota; class Clostridia; order Lachnospirales; family Lachnospiraceae; genus Lientehia. The sequence goes on along the minus strand of CAJUOF010000039.1, from coordinate 4,017 downwards.
GTCCTGACGATTCGATGCCTTCGTCACAGACCGGTATACTCCATCTTGAGCTCTCCGACCACCTTCCAGTTGGCGAAATCATTGGCGTCTCCCCGAATCTCAAAGGTGTACAGCTTCTTTTCACCTTTTCCCTCCGTCCGCATCCACATGGTCCTGGTCATCTGCTCATTCTCGCCAATGGACTCAATGGTCCGGCCATAGCCGCCGGTCTCCAATCCAAAATAACTGGCAATGGACGCCCGAAGGTTGTCCTGGCACACCTGTTTATTGGAAACCTTCATGGGGCCTTCCGCCTTCGTCCCGGCAGGCTTGATCATCAGTGTGCTCACCCGGCTCTCGCTGATGCCGCTCAAGTCACCTGTCTGCTTCGGCGGGCGGCCGTGATCCGCAGTGATGATGATTGTGGTATCATCATAAAGGCCCTTTTCTTTCAGCTCCTCCATGTACCGGAAGATCATTCTGAAATTGCCGACGATCTGCTCATCTCTCGTACCGGGCTCCTTGATCGGCTCTGCATCCGCATTGATCGTAAAGGGATCGTGGGCGCCGTTCAAATGATAAAAAATAAAGGAACCCTTCCCAGCCGCATCCACCGTCAGTCCCTTCTCCCGGTATCCACTCCAGAAAACAGCGTCATCCACCGCAAAAAGCTCGTTTGCGCCGCCCTCCCCCTCTGTCACCACAACACTATTTAACTCTGAGGTGCCAATCTGGAAATAAGGCTTCATCGCCTCAGGCGCATAGCGGTAAAACGACAGATCCAACATTTTTGTGAGCATCGGTCTCTTCCTGACCGTCTTTTTCCCGATGCTGCGAACATTATCCACAAAATCACTCACATCCTGCGGTTCCCCAAACACATAACCACAATCTGTATATACCTTTGTCCGGTAACCGGCTTCATGGATATCCGGCAGCAGCGTATACTCCGGCTCCGTCCATGCCTTATGAAAATAATCCTCCCAGGGAACCGTATAATCGTGCTGAACGCCTGTCAGCAGATAGGTAAGCGAGGGCCTAGTGTTGGCATAGCTTCCGGTGAAGTCATGGTAATAGGTAAATCCATGAAGCCCCTCTTCCAGCTCCGGATAATTCTCCAAAGCCGCATCCATATATTGGTTGTCCAGGCGGTCCAGCAAAAACACAATCACGTTCTGCTCCCCCGCCACCTCATAGATGCCGTCCGTGGTAAGCCCCTGGTCCGCCCGGCCGGCTTTCCACAGCCGGTGAGAGCCGTTCCCAACCATCAAGGATACGAGTGCAGTCAACTGAACACCGATCAGAATCAGGCAGAGAAACCGAAGCCCCTTCGTCCATATCCTGCGGCTGAAATACAACAGAAGGAACACGGCGCCAAAGATCAGCAGCCAGACCCCGCAGTTCACAAACATGGGAATCTTATAATGTAGCCAATTGACCGCATCCCCGGTCAAGGCCCCGTGATAGGTGTTCAAAAAATTCCCCTGCAAATAGCCGGCCAGCGTCCCCGCAAACAGAAAAGAGATCGCAAAATTAAAAATCTTCCCCCGCAGAAGAAGCAAAAACCCAAACAGCACCACAAAGACAAGCGCCCCGAAGCCGGCCAGTCCTCCCAGCAGTTCCGCGAAAGAAAACGGCATCTCCTGGGCATTCTGGGCATAAATCTCACAGGGGCCAAAAATAAAAAAAGTAAACACGCAGGTAAACGCGCAGAGCGCCGCCAGCGACAGGCGAATCCTCCAGGAACGCTTGTCCTGCCACAAAGCGTTCAGCTTTTCTCTTCCCGCATTCATAGAATCTTCCATCCCCTTAACCACTTTGTTTGCAACATAAAAAATAATATCACAAAAACCACCCTGTTTCAATCCCAATCGCAATCTTTTGATTGGAAAAAATACGGAAACTCAAGGCTTCATTTTCTCATTGAAAAATTTCTCCGTATCGTATACAATGGTAACAAAGACAAAAAAGGGAAGACTCTGTACTTTCCTTATATATTCTCAGTTTTTGTCGATATCTTTTTAGAAGGACTATTTTTCTGAGAACCCACAAAAAACGAATGAAGGCGGTGTTATGTAATGGATAATGGTATGGAAGCCATGCTCGAAACATACCTTTACGAGACCAACTCTTTGCTGGACGCTCTGGACGAACTGTTGGTGAATGATGAAAAAATCGGAGATTTCTCATCAGACGACGTAAATGAAATTTTCCGCAGTATGCATACGATCAAGGGCTCCTCTGCTATGATGGAGTTCAATTCCCTTTCCACGATCGCCCATCACATTGAAGATCTATTCTTCTATATCCGTGATAAGGGCATCGAGTCTCTGGACCCGGAGCATAAGAAGGAGCTTTTCGACCTGATGTTTCGTTCCGGTGACTATTTGAGGAGCGAAGTACAGAAAGTCGAAGAAGGGTCCCCCCTGTCCGCAGAGGCAGAGATCGACTCCTTCGCCAATGAGATCAATGCGTTCTTAAAGAAGATCAGCAATGTGGCAGATGAAAGTGCCGAAGAAGCGGCCCCCGCGGCTCCCGCTTCCGGAGAAAAAGCTGCGGCCCCCGGCATGCCGGATGATGCGGATGCCGCCGCCTTTCTTCACGTTTACCTGGAAGAGGGAAGCGGCATGGAGAACCTGTATGCATTCATGATTATCAATGCGCTTCAGGATGCTTTTGTGTTCCGCTGCTATCCGCCGGATGTGGAGACCAACCCGGACACCAGCGCGGAGATCGTCGAGAACGGTTTTTACATGGCCTTTGATTCCCAGGACGACGTGGAACAGGCAGAGTCCATGTTAAAATCCCAGGCGCATATTCGTTCCTACGAGATCCTGGAGAATCCCGGAAAGAAGGCGGCCGCTCCGGCTCCCGCCGTTTCCGATTCCGAGGCGAGCCATGCGGCTCCCGCCAAGCAGGAGGCATCCGGCTCTTCGCCTGCTCCCGCAGGCAAACCGGCCGCCGCTCCCGCCCAGGCTCCTGCGGCCGCTCCGGCCAAGGCCCATGCACCTGTCAAGCAGAATCTGATCAGTGTCAACGTTATGAAATTAGACAGCCTGCTTGACATCGTCGGTGAGCTGGTGATCACCGAATCCATGGTCACCTCCGCACCGGAACTAAATCAGCTTTCCAGAGACAGCTTCGACAATTTCATGAAGTCTGCCAGACAACTTCGGAAGCTGACCGACGATCTGCAGGACATCGCCATGTCCCTTAGGATGGTTCCCATCTCCGGCGTATTCCAGAAGATGAACCGGATTGTTCGGGATATGAAGCAGAAATTAAATAAAGACGTCCGTCTCATCATCGAAGGCGAAAATACCGAGATGGATAAGAACATCGTAGACAGCATCCAGGATCCGATCATGCACATCGTCCGCAACAGCATGGACCACGGCATCGAGGAGACCCAGGAGGAACGAATCCAAGCCGGCAAGGATCCTCAGGGCACCTTGATCCTCGCCGCCACCCATACCAGCAGCGAGGTCGTCATCACCGTGACCGACGACGGCTACGGCATGGATCCCGCCAAGCTTTTAGCCAAGGCCGCAGAGAAGGGCCTGCTCACCAAACCGGCGGAAGAGTACACCAAGAAGGAAGCCCTGAACCTGATCATGCTTCCCGGCTTTTCCACCAACCAGACGGTCACGGAGTTTTCCGGCCGGGGTGTCGGCATGGACGTGGTGAAGAAGAACATCGAGTCCGTCGGCGGCACCTTCGCCCTGGACAGCGAGCTTGGTTCCGGCACCACCGTGACCATGCGGATTCCGCTCACCCTTGCGATTATGGACGGCATGAAGGTGACTGTGGGCAAATCCATCTTCACGATTCCCATCGCCAACATCATGCAGTCCTTCAAGATTACCACGGACGAGATCATCTATGACGATTACGGCAATGAGATGGTGGCTCGCATGGACAGCTTCTATCCCATCGTCCGTCTGCACCGCTTCTTCAACCTGGAGACGGAGGTCGAAGATCGGAAGAGCACACGTCTGAACTCCAGTCACGTAACCGAATCTCGTATGCCGTCTTCTG
>CAJUOF010000038.1 GCA_910587905.1 uncultured Lachnospiraceae bacterium | reverse complement strand
TTGAAAAAAATCCGGACTATTGGAACGCGGACGCGATTAATGTGGACAGACTGGAGGCCTACATCATCTCTGATGACAATACCATCATGGATATGTTTGACAATGGGGAGTTGGATCTCACAATCACCATCCCCAAAGAGCAGATTTCAAAGTATGTGGACAGCGGGGAGGCGGTGAATATCGTCGGTGCCACCATCTGGTATGCCGCCGTCAACACGCTGACGGACCGCGGCGAGGCGTCCAAGCTTCTCCAGAACAAGAGTTTCCGCCAGGCGTTCTCTTATGCCATTGATAGAGACGGCCTCGTGACGGCGGCCAGAGGAGACGGTTCGTTCGGAGTTACCAGGATGATGCCGGATTTCATGGCGATCTGTGACACCACCTGGGCGGAGAAATTCCCGGTGGAACATCCGCTGCCGACAACGCCGGATGCGGATCGGGCCGCAGAGCTCTTTGAGCAGGCACTCACGGAGACGGGCCTCTCCAAGGACAATTTGCCGACGATGACGATTTTGACCTTTGACGAAGATGCGGCAAAGACAACGGCGACCATTCTCCAAAGTGTATTGAAAACGAATTTTAATATCGATGCACAGATCGATACACAGACCTATTCTGCCAGACAGGAAAAAGAGAATCAGGGCGACTATGATTTCTGCATCACCAACTGGGCGCCAGACTATAATGACCCCATGACGTTCCTGGAATGTTATACATCTGGAAGCAGCTACAACCTCTATTTCGGCGGGTTCCAAAATGAAACCTATGATGAACTGATCCAAAAGGCAAATGAGACCACAGATCTGGAGGAGAGGGCAGAGCTTCTGTTTGAGGCAGAAAATATGGCGGTGGACGAAATGTTCTGCGTGCCGTTATTCCAGACCAGCGGTTACTGGGCAAAGAAAACTTATCTGGAAGGGGTAACCAAGTGCGGCTTTGGCGCCAATGATCCGGATTTCTCGAGGGTAAATACTGTAGGCGAATGATGATGTCTGCATGGAAAACAGACAGGGGCGTTTTTGTGGTGCGAAGACGCCCCTGTGCTTTGAGAAAAGGTGGAGTATATGATAAGATATATAATTAAAAAATTGTGTGTGGCGCTTCTTACCATTTTTATCTTGGTCTCTGTGGTGTTTGTGATGATTCGCCTGCTGCCTGGTGATCCCTTCAATGATGTGAAGGTGCCGCCGGCGACACAGGAAAAAATGCGCTCCTACTATGGATTGGATCAGCCGCTCCACAAGCAATATCTGACTTATATGGGGAACCTTCTCCGGGGGAATCTCGGCTACAGCCTGCGGACGCAGAACCGTTCGGTCAACGAGATCATTGTCACGGCTTTCCCGTATTCTCTGGACCTCGGCATCCGCGCTCTGATTTTTGCCGTGGTAGCCGGGTTGGGTCTTGGCATTTTGGCTGCCCTGAAACACAATCAGTTCTGGGATCATTTTAGCATGGCCATTGCGGTCATCGGTATTTCTGTGCCAAGTTTTATCATAGGAAGCCTTTTGCAGTATTTCTTTGCAGTGAAGCTCAAACTCCTCCCGGTGGCTTTGTGGGAGACGGAGGCGTCCACGATTCTGCCCACCTTTGCCCTGGGTCTTGGCTCTGTGGCCAGTGTGGCACGGATCATGCGGACAAGCATGCTGGAAATTTCAAATGAAGATTATATCAAGACGGCGAAGGCCAAGGGGCTGTCTGGATTTGAGATCACCTGGCGACATAAAATCAGAAATTCTCTTCTCCCCATTGTGACGGTTCTAGGTCCCATGGTGGCAGTTCTTTTGACAGGAACCTTTGTGATTGAAAATATTTTTGCAATTCCCGGCCTGGGAAAACACTATGTGAACAGCATCCAGACGCTGGATTACCCGTTGATTCTGGGAATGACGTTGGTATACAGTGTGTTTCTGATTCTTATGCAGCTTGTGGTGGATCTTGTATATGGGATCGTCGATCCGAGGATCAAGCTGTATCAATAGAGGAGAGCCGGTATGGATGAAAAGAAAGAATGGTTTGAATTTGTCGAGCATACGGAGACGGAAGCGGAGGAGCTCTCCGGACCCAGCGTCACCTACTGGAAAGATGCCTGGCGCCGCTTGAAGAAAAACAAAGTCGCCCTATTTGGGATTGTCGTTTTAATCCTTTTGACTGTCATGGCTGTCTTTGGTCCCATGATGGTCAAATACAATCATGCGGATATTGATCTTATGAATACGAACCAATGGCCGGACGGAGCGCACTGGTTTGGTACGGACGACGTAGGACGGGATATTTGGAGCCGCGTGTGGATGGGGGCGAGAGTCTCTCTCTTTATTGCCCTGGTTGCAGCCGTGGTTCAGAGTACCATCGGAGTGATGATCGGCGGGATCAGCGGTTATTTTGGCGGCGCCCTGGATACGATGATTATGCGGGCGACAGATGTCATCGATTCGATTCCTTTTTTGGTCTATGTGATCGTCATCACCATGCTTTTTGGAACAGGTATGGTTCCGATTATTGCCGCCTTCGCACTGACCGGATGGATCAAGATGGCAAGACTGGTTCGCGGTCAGGCGCTTCAGCTTAAAACCCAGGACTATGTCACTGCCGCCAGAGGGCTCGGCGCCGGACGGTGGAGAATCATTCTTCACCACATGGTCCCCAATATGTTGGGGGTAATCATTGTGACCTTGACCATGAATATTCCCAATGCAATCTTTACGGAAGCCTATCTGAGCTATATCGGAATTGGACTTCAGCCGCCCCTCACCAGTTGGGGGCAGTTGGCGGATGCAGGCGCCAAAATCATGAAGGCATACCCGTATCAGCTGATCATCCCGGCTGTGTTCATCAGCATTACGATGCTGTCCCTGCAGCTTCTTGGAGATGGCCTGAGGGATGCCCTTGACCCGAAACTCAGGAAATAGGAGGTACATGCATGGATGAGAAAAAGACAATCCTCGAAGTGGAGGATCTTCAAGTTTCCTTTGATACCTATGCCGGTGAGGTGAAGGCAGTGCGGGGGGTATCGTTTGAGGTTCAGGAGGGAGAGACTCTGGCGATTGTGGGGGAATCCGGTTCTGGAAAAAGTGTTACCTCCCAGGCGGTGATGCGCTTGGTTCCGGACGATCAGATCTGCTATAAAAAAGGGATTGTTCGATTTGAAGGCCGGGAGCTTTTGGCGGTCCCTGAACTGTCTTCCGAAAAAAAAGCATTTATGGTTTCTCAAAAAGAAATGGAACACATTCGCGGCGCTAAAATTGGAATGATTCTCCAGGATCCTTTGACTTCCTTGAACCCGACGATGTTGGTGGGAAGACAGATTGCTGAGGGGCTTTTAAAGCATCAGCATATGAGAAAAACGGAGGCAGTGAAGCGCTCCATAGAGCTTTTAGAGATGGTCGGAATTCCGGATGCGGAGCAAAGGGCCTGCCAATATCCTTACGAATTTTCCGGCGGAATGCGTCAGAGAGTCAGCATCGCCATCGCCCTTGCCTGCAACCCGAAGCTTTTGATTGCAGATGAGCCGACGACCGCTCTGGATGTGACCATACAGGCTCAGATCTTGGAACTGATGAAAGAGCTGCAGCAAACCCTAGGGACCGCCATCATTTTGATCACGCATGACCTGGGAATCGTGGCGGATATGGCGGATCGGATCGTGATCATGTATGCGGGACGTCTGGTGGAAAACGGTTCCTGTCAGGACGTGTTTTATCGGCCTGGCCATCCCTATACCTGGGGACTGCTGCAGTCGGTGCCGAACCTTTCCGGAGACAGCAAAGAGACCCTGAACAGTATTCCGGGGACGCCGCCGGATTTACACAGAGACCTGGAGGGCTGTCCCTTTAAAAATCGCTGCAAATACGCCATGAAAATTTGTTATGAAAAAGAGCCGCAGACTTTTACACTCGGGGAAGGGCACATGGCAAGCTGTTGGCTGTACCATAACTATGGACCGGCGGTAAAGAATCCAATCACGGGCAGGGAGTGTAGAGTCAATGAATGAAACGATGGTTGAGGTAAAAGGGTTAAAAAAATATTTTACCCTTGGTAAGGGAAAGGTATTAAAGGCTGTCGATGATGTGAGTTTTTTGATCAGAACCGGAGAGACTTTGGGACTGGTCGGTGAATCCGGATGCGGAAAGTCTACTCTGGGGAAAACGATCATGAAATTTTATGAGCCCACGGATGGTCAGCTTGTGTTTCAGGGAAGGGAGATCACCAAACTCACCAAACAGGAATATCTTGCATTTACCAAGGAAGCGCAGATGATTTTTCAGGATCCCTACGCCTCCCTAGATTCCAGAATGACGGTGGGCAGCATCATTGCGGAGGGAATGGATATCCATCACATCACCAAAGACAAGAGGGAACGGCTGGAACGGGTATATGATTTATTGAAGCTGGTGGGTTTAAATAAGGAGCATGCGAACCGGTTTGCCCATGAATTTTCCGGAGGCCAGCGACAGAGGATCGGGATAGCCAGAGCGTTGGCATTAAATCCCAAGTTCATGGTCTGTGACGAGCCGATCTCCGCCCTGGATGTATCCATACAGGCACAAATCATCAATCTGCTTCTAAAGCTGCAGGAAGAGATGCATCTGACTTATCTCTTCATTGCCCACGACTTAAGTGTGGTGAAACATATCTCCGACCGGGTTGCAGTCATGTATCTCGGTGCCATCATGGAGCTTTCAGACAGAGATCGGAAGAGCGTCGTG
>CAJUOF010000037.1 GCA_910587905.1 uncultured Lachnospiraceae bacterium | reverse complement strand
GTCTGGCGCCCGTAGGCCGGCCGGAAATTATCCTCCTGGGATGCAAGGAAGGACTTCACCGTTTCGGAGTCTACCTTGCTGAAGCCATCCAGCTCCTGGATCTCGGCCACCCACACGCCCATCAGCTTCTCGGCCCCGGTCTTGCTCCGCATGTCCACGACTTTCAGACTGTCAGAGAACCAGTCGACCCCCATGACCCGGCAGAACGTGCTCTTCCCGGCCCCCTGGCGGCCGATCAGCACGGTCAGGTAATCGTATTTCACACCCGGCACCATGACCCTGGCCACGGCGGCGCAGAACAGCTTGCGGGACACTTTCCGGGTGTATTCGGAGTCCTCCGCCCCCAGATAGTCGGTCAAGACCGTGTCAAGCCGCTTCGTCCCATCCCACTGGAGCCCCTCCAGGTACTCCCTCACCGCATGTCTGGCCGTCTCCTGCATGAACGTGTCAAACACGTCCTGGATCTTCTGGCCGCCCGTCAGCTCATACGTATCTTCCAGGTATACCCTGAGGCCGGCCATGTCGGCGTCTGTCAGCTCCCTCTTCGGCGTCTCCGGATTCCACGGGAGCCCGCCCTGCGTGTACACCCGGCCGGAAAACGTGTCATAGCAGAACTTCCCGGCAAGGGCGGGGGTGTTCTCCAGGACCAGCCGGATGTTCTTTGTGTTCTTTTTCAGCCTGTTATCCTTCCCGAATTCCAGTTTGGAAAGGAAATCCGTGTCCTCCGGCCCTGCATCCGGAAAGACTGACCGGGCGGTCTCCAGGCGGACGGCCCCGTCCTGCCGTGCAAGGCCTGCCATGGCCTTGTAGCTCGGCAGGTTCCCCGCCGGCGTGTCCGGCTTCGCCCCGTCGTCCAGGTCTCCGTATCTGTGCAGCCGCACCAGGTCAAAGGCGTTGCAAAGCCTCCCGCCTGCCGGGTCGGTGGCGTGGTGGCTGTACAAGAACTTCCCGCTGTCATAAAGGACCGCCCCGCCCGTCGTGGATCCTCCGGTGAAGGTGTAGCGCCGGCCGTCAGGGCCGCATGGCTCATAGACTCCCGGCAGGAATTGCCCCATGGCCTTCGGCACGTCGTACACCCGGCAGAACATCCCGACGATGCCCGGCTTTGCCTCCGGGTCCTGCTGCCGTCTCAGGTTCCCGCTGATCCGTGCGGGCTCCCCGGGCGCCTCTGGCCATTCCGCCATGTCCCGCCAGTCGCTGTACGTGGCGAGCATCCCCTCCACGCTCAGGAACGGCCCATCCCTGAATTCATAAACGTATTCCGCCCCGCTGCACACGCTCGGACGGTACATGAGCCTTTCGGCCTCGAACGTCGTCGGGTCGCAGAACTCCATGCCGATCCGGGCCGCCAGCTTCCGCGCCACGGGCTCGTACTCGTCTGCCTGCATGTCCCGGTCAGTCGGGAACACCAGCCGGAGCCTGGGGGCCGCCCGTTCATGGCTCCTGGTCGAATAAACGACGTAGGCACACCCCAGAGCGCCCACCCGTTTTAAGATGTCGTCCGTGCCTCCTGGGGGGGATGTGGTCCATGTCCAGGGCCACCAGGCAGCGGTTCACGACGCTCCCCTTCTTCCTCCTGGGCCCTGAGAGCGTCCCCCCAACGAAGCCGCCCACGTCCTTCAGCTCGTCCCTGCGGGCTTTCGGCAGCGCCTTGTATTCCTCTAACGTCTCCGTTCCCCTCTTCGGGATCCGGAGCTGCTCCACGAGCTCGGACCAGAGCAGGCGGACCGGCTTCCAGTCTGTCTCCTTCCGGCTCCTGCCCTCTGAGATGACGAGCTCCCTGTTATTCTCCATCATCATGCGCCAGCCCCCACCGTGTTCAGGTAATCCGCCAGCTTCTCCTTGTTGATCAGGAACTTCCTGCCGGCCCTCACGTGCACCAGCCTCCTCTGGAGGCACAGCTTCCGGATGCAGTCGTAGGACAGCCCCGTCTCCGTGGAAGCCTGGGCGATCGTGATCATCGTCGGGACCTTCGCCGGCTCCGCCGCCCTCGCTTCCCTCCGTGCGTGCTCCTGGTCCCTCAGGACCTTGAGCTCCGCCAGTTCCCGGTCGATCTCCGCCAGCTCCGGCCCGTACTCCGGCTTCCAGTCAAGCCCGGAGTGCATGACGATGAACAGCCTGCGGTCAACCAGGTCCAAGTACCTGATAACCTGTTTCTCAGTCATTTGATCCTCTCCTTTCTTTTTGCAAAAACATTTCCACTATTTCATGGCCAGAACGGCCATTTCCTCCCGATCGGGACCGGCCAGGACAGGCCGGAGAGTTTTTCTTCACTTCTGGACATTCCAAAACCGCACCCGCACCGCACGTCATTTGTCAGTCCTCAATAATAACAATGTCCTTCGCCGAAAAATCCAGCGCCTTACAGATGGCCGGGACAACCTTCGTCTTCCCGATCCGGTTCCCGTTCAGGGCATTAGACACCGCTTGCTGGCTGACACCGCCCAGCCTGGCGATCTCTGTAGCGTTGATGCCTTTTTCTGCCATTGCCAGGTAGATTTTCCTGGTATCCAGTTTGAGTTTCATGTGTTCACCTCCTTTCCGTAATTAAATTATTCTTTAACAGTCATTTAACTGTTTTACACACTATATTACAGCAATATAACTGTGTCAATTTTTTTTACAGTATTTTTGTTGTAATTTTAAAGATGTTATGATACACTATTCTTTGAAAGAGGTGAGTTTATGACTTTTGGCGAAAAAATGAAGAAAGTAAGAAAAGAAAAAGGATTATCACAGCAAGAACTAGGAAAAATACTTGGGGTAAAACAACAAACCGTTGCACAGTATGAAAAAATCCCATATACGCCTAAATATGATACTGTTCGCAAAATTGCAATGGCGTTGGATTGCCCGATAAATGAGTTGGTAGAAGATGAAACTATATTTCAGTTTAATGATGTGGCTGATTCTCTAATATACGGCGGCGTAATATCAAGAGTATCCGATAATATGGCAAAACTCACAATTGAGGCAATGAATAAAGTCGAAGAATATACAAAAGATTTAACCAAAATACCAGAGTATCAAAAGAAAGATGAATAAATTTATGCGTCGGCGGTTCCGCTGCACCATGGCAATATAATATGCTTAACCAGGCAGCCAGTGGAGCGGCTGCGGTTCCTCGCCCTGAGTCTTGAAGGGAGGGGATGCCTTATGTCTACATATGAGGAATTCATGGTGATCCTTACCGTGGCGCTGCTGATCGTGGCAATTCTGAACCTGAAACATAAGAAATAGCCGCCCTGCTCCTTGGCCGGATAGGCGGCTATTTCTTAGCTAAATATTTTCGCCAGGGCGGGGAGCCTTGACCTCCCTCACTGGCTGTCTTGTTAAGCATATTATAAGCGATTCTATTTCATTTGTCAAACAAAGAAATTTGTATCGTTACTGTCAAGTAATCATTGGCAAATTTTTT
>CAJUOF010000036.1 GCA_910587905.1 uncultured Lachnospiraceae bacterium | reverse complement strand
TTTTCCGTTATTTTACAGGTTCCCGCAGACTGTTCTTGTAATGTTTGCCAATTCTGTATTATAATAAAAAACAGTCGGCAGGTCTGACAAGGGAGGTAATCCGATGAAATTAAATGCTTCGATCCTGTTCCACGATTTGAAACAATCCTATTCCTGTGAGTATTTCGGCCCCGAAACCACGGAGCTTGCGCTTTCCCGGCCCGAATTTTACATGGACCGGGAAACCCATTTTTCCAAAAATCATCTGTATCTGGCGACGGTAGAACATCTTCCTCCAAGACCGGTAATTGAAGAAAATGTCGTTCTGATCTGCGTGGGAAAGGGTATCCATCTGGGTTATTACAAAGAACGCTGCACTCTGATTATCGTTGACGTACCGGCAGATTTTTTTCGTCTCTACCTGGATATCCAGCATATTTTTAATGTTTATGACGAATGGAATGACAGGCTTTTTGAGTATTTTAAAAAAGATGCGGATATACAGAAAATCCTGGACGCAAGCCTGCCTCTCTTCGGCCGTCTGCTGAGCGTCATAGACGCAGATTTTAATTATCTGTGCATTGCCCATGAGGAGGAAGAAAATTATTCTAAAATCTGGAAAAACGGAGTTTTCCGCAATGTTCCTCAGGAGTCCTTTGGAGCTTTTTTGGATAATGGAAGCTTTTACACCCATTTAAAAGAGCCTCTCCATCTGAACATCTCTGGCTGCAGCACCCTCTGTATCAATCTTTTTGATTCCAGGGACACCTATATCGGCTGCCTGATGATCGACCGGGCATGGGATTCCTACAATATGAGGGATGATTCCCTGGCCGTCTATCTGGGAAAGCTTTTAGAGGAAAGTCTGAACCGGAATGGCTACCTGATCTCCAGCGAACACAACACCAAAAAGCTTCTTCTTCTGGATCTGCTCAATGAAATGCCGGTCACCCAGGAAAGACGACTTCTCCTTCAGGCTGATTATGATCAGGCAAAACAGTATCTCTGTGTTTCCATGCATTCAGCCACCTCCTTTACGTCCATTTACAGCAACTACATCTGCAATCTGTTTGAAACTAATTTTCCAAACAGCATTGCCTTTCCCTATAAACATGCCATCGCCGGCTTCATCGAGCTGTCCCGCTTCCTGAATACCGACGGTGAATATGCGGACAGGCTGAATGCGGCCTTGAAAAATCTGATGAAAACCCTAAAGTTTTCCGCCGGTATCAGCAATGACTTCTCTGATCTGGAAAATGCAAGGATCTATTACTATCAGGCGGAGCTGGCCCATAAGAACGGCAGCCTTGTCTCCCCGGCTTCCCATTACTATTACTTTTCCAGCTACGCCCTCATGGAAATGCTGTCCAACTCCCTGGGCGGACTTCCGGCAGAAATGTACTATCCAAAAGGATTAAAAAAACTCCTGGAGCATGACGCTTCTTCCAGCGTCAGCTACCTGGAGACCTTGCAGGTTTTCTTAAATGAAAATATGAGCTATAATCGGACGGCAGAGCTTCTATATATCCATCGAAGCACGCTGATTGATCGGATTACCAGAATTGAGAGGGAACTCGGGCTTGATTTAAACGATCCCAATGAACGGCTGATGTTGATGATGCTGTTCAAAACAATGGAAATTGACGAGCTTGTAAAAGCACAGAATCCCTGAGCCTCCGTATCCCCTGCCTCGTCATGGTTCGAAGGTGGGCTGCGGAAACTCAGGGACAACCTGCTTACTCAACCGCTTTCAGTTCGGCATCCATTTCCTCCAAATGCACGGCCAACTCCGCCGACTCGGGGAATGCCAGCACCTTTCTGAGGGTCATTGCCCCCACTAACTTCATGGACGGATTTTCCTTCGTTCCCGGACACCACTTCTCCAGAATGTCTGCCGTCTGCGGATTCCTCAGCAATTCCTTCATTTTGCTGTCAACTGAAAACTTACCCATAAAATACCTCCTGATCCTCCGGCTTCCTGCCTGCTTTTGATCGACTGCTGTTTCCTGTCTGTTACACGCACCATTCTAATGCATTCTTTTCTGACGTGAAAGCCTTTAAAATAAGGATTAAAGAGGGGGCAAAACATTACTTTTACGGTCCCGCTTCTTCGCCACGCTGTTGGTATCCAGAGAATCCCGGAACACGAAGAACCGGTCATAGAGGAATTCCAGCACGAAGTTGGCGACCATGTTGAGAATTGTCACCAGATATTCGTTCCACAATAGTCCCTCCGCCAGATAATTCCCAAGCAGCGTTGAGACAGGCGTGAACACGCAGTAGAAAGCCGCCACCTTGAGCATCGCCACCGGGATGTTGCCTGCCGACTGGAAGGTATAATGCCTGTTCAGGGTAAAATTCCACAGCACCGACAAGATCAGGGCAATCAGGTAGCAGGGCCAGTAGCTCCAACCGGAAAACTCGTTGAGCAGGGTGAAGGCCCCGATCTCAATCACTCCCGCCGAGACGGAAAAGGCCAAAAACTTTAACGAGCGCAGCAGCTCCTTCTTTCTGCCATTTTTCATACGGACTCCCTCCCCCGCCTGGCCTTCTCAAGGAGGCGGTAATTCTTCTTGTTGGCGGCATAGAGTTTCTTAAACACCGGGTAATACCGGTCATAGACGGCCCGTTCCCCCTTACGGGGCGAAAACCGCTCCTTCACGGGAATGAAAGCGCCGACCGCCTCCAGATCCGGGATCAGCCCCAGGCCCACGCCGGTGACGGCGGCCGCTCCCACGGCTCCCACGTTCTGGGGGCTCTCCACCACCTCCACGACCCTCCCGGTCATGTCGGAAAGCATCTGGGCCGTCACCGGGGACAGGGCCCCGCCCCCCACGAACCGGATCACCTCGGACGTTTTTAACTTCCGGTCCTGGCATTCCAACATCCACCGAAGGTGATAGCAGATCCCCTCCAGCACCGCCCGGATCAGCTCGCTCTTTCCCGTCTCCAGGCGGACCCCGAAAAACATCCCGGCCGCCGCCGGATCCTCGAAGGGGCAGCGGTTCCCGTGGAGCCAGGGCGTGAAGATCACGCCGTCCGAGCCCGCCGGGACCCTCGCCACGGTCTCCGTCAGGTAATCATAGAGACTCCGGTAGGCCGCCTCCGTCCCCTCCGTCACCTGCTTTTTCTCCAGATAGACGCCGATCTCGTCCAGGGCCAGGTGGTCCTTCACCCACTCCAGGCACTTCCCCGCCGTCTCCATCTCCGCAAAATAATTGTACTTTCCGCTCTGGGCCCCCACGATGGCGGCGATCATGGCCGACACGTCCACCATCTGCTTCTCCGTGACCGTGATCACCCAGCCGGAAGTCCCACAGTAAATATGGGTGTCCCCCGTCCGGACACAGCCGGCGCCCACGCCGATCAGGGAAGCGTCCCCGCCCCCGCCGAACACCGGGATCCCCGCCGGAAGCCCCAGCTCGGCCGCCGGCCCCGGAAGGAGCTTTCCCGCCTGATCCTGGGACTTTATGATCCTCGGCAGGTGGGACGGGTCGACGCCGAACATCCGGCAAAGCTCCCTGCTCCATCCCTCCCGCCCCTTCCTGGTATCATAGAGAAGAGTCGCATAGGCCGAATCCTCCGTCATGACAAACTCCCCCGTCAGGCGGCAGATCAGGTACTCCTTCACGTCCAGCCATTTGTAGGCCCTGGCGAAATTCTCCGGCTCGTGGGCTTTTAACCACAGATATTTCCACATGGGATCCTTGACACTGGTGGAGACGGCCCCCGTGATCCGAAGGCTCTTTAACAGCTTCCCCACGTTGGCCCCGGCCACCTTCAGCCCGTGGGCAATGCCCTTCTTCATCTCCTCCCCCGCCCGCTGATCCATATAACTCATGGGCCGGTGGACCGGAACGCCCTCCCGGTCCGCCAATACCAGTCCCTGCATCTGGGAACAGAAGGAGATCCCGGCCACCTCCTCCAGTCTCACGTCCGTCTTTGCAAACAGCTC
>CAJUOF010000035.1 GCA_910587905.1 uncultured Lachnospiraceae bacterium | reverse complement strand
CCATGCAGATCGTCATGGCGTTCCTGATGATCACCATGGTATCCATCATGCTTCCCCGGGCCGCCGTGGCGGCAGGGCGTATCGACGAGGTGCTGACGACGGAGGTTTCCATCGGGGAGCCGGCATCCCCGGCCACGCTTCCGGATGGTGCGAAGGGCGTGGTGGAATTTGATCACGTCTCCTTCCGGTATCCGGGGGCCGGAAACGATGTGCTCCATGACATTACCTTTACGGCGAGGCCGGGGGAGACGACGGCCTTTATCGGCAGCACGGGAAGCGGAAAGTCCACCCTGGTGAACCTGCTTCCAAGGCTCTACGACGTGACGGAAGGTTCCGTCAGGGTGGACGGCGTGGACGTGCGGGAATTGTCCCTCTCGGAGCTGAGGGAGCAGATCGGATTCGTGCCGCAAAAGGGCGTGCTCTTTTCCGGAACCATCGCCTCCAATCTGCGGTTTGGCAGACGGGATGCAGGCGAGGAAGAGATCCGGTCGGCGGCGGCCGTGGCCCAGGCGGCGGACTTCGTGGAGGAAAAGCCGGAGCAGTATGAAAGCCACATTGCCCAGGGCGGTGCCAACGTGTCCGGCGGACAGAAGCAGCGGCTCTCCATTGCCAGGGCCGTGGCGAAAAAGCCCAACATCTACGTGTTTGACGACAGTTTTTCCGCCCTGGACTTTAAGACGGATGCGGCGCTCAGGCGGGCGTTAAATGAATATGCGGCGGACAGCACGAAGCTTTTGGTGGCACAGAGGGTCAGCACCATCCTCCATGCGGAGCAGATCATCGTGCTGGACGAGGGGAGGATCGCAGGAAAGGGAACCCACCAGGAGCTTCTCGAAAGCTGCGAGGTCTACCGACAAATCGCGGGCTCCCAGCTCTCGGAGGAGGAGCTTGCCGGAAACCTGGGGGAGAAGCCTTATGACGGACCGGCAGACGGAAACCCTGCGGCGAGTGCGGGGGACAACGGCTCTGCCGGGAACGGGGGAAAGGAGGCACTTGGACATGCCTAAAGAGACACAACAGACAAACAATCAGGGGAGACAGAATCCTCCTGTCCCCAGGATGCGGCGGGGCGGAATGGGAGGTCACGGCGGTCCCGCCGGCGGCGGGGAAAAGGCCAAGAACTTTGGAAAGACCATGAGGAAGCTGATTGCCTACATGGGCCGGTACAAATGGGGAATCCTGACGGTCCTGGTCTTTGCGGTGGCCAGCACCGTGTTCAACGTGGTGGGGCCCAAGATTCTCGGAAGGGCGACCACGGAGATCTTCAACGGCCTGACCGGCAAGCTTTCCGGGGGCCCCGGCATCGATTTCATCGCCATCGGAAGGATTCTCCTGACGCTTTTGGTGCTCTACGGCGTGAGCGCCTTGTGCAGCTTTGTCCAAGGGCTTACCATGACGACCATCTCCCAGAAGGTCAGCTTCCGCATGAGAAAGGAAATGTCGGAGAAGATCAACCGGCTTCCCATGAACTATTACGACACCAAGACCCACGGCGAGGTGCTTTCCCGGATCACCAACGACGTGGACACCCTGGGGCAGAGCCTGAACCAGAGCATTACCCAGATGATCACCTCGGTGACGACCATCGTCGGCGTGTTCATCATGATGCTTTCCATCAGCCCTCTGATGACGGTGATCGCCCTCCTGATCCTTCCGATCTCCATGGGCATGATCTCCTTCATCATCAAACGTTCCCAGCGGTTTTTTAGACAGCAGCAGGAATATCTGGGGAAAGTCAACGGCCAGGTGGAGGAAAATTACGGCGGTCACACGGTGATCAAGGTATTCAACCGGGAGGACGAGGTTCTCAGGGAATTTAACGAGACCAACCGGATCCTGTACCAGTCTGCCTGGAAGTCCCAATTTTTCTCCGGCATGATGCAGCCGGTGATGCAGTTCGTGGGAAATCTGGGATATGTGGCCGTGGCCATCGTGGGCGGCTTCCTGACCATCCGTGGCCGGATCCAGGTGGGGGACATCCAGTCCTTTATCCAGTACGTGCGCAATTTCACCCAGCCCATCACCCAGATGGCCCAGGTGTCCAACCTGCTCCAGTCCACAGCGGCGGCCGCAGAGCGGGTCTTTGAATTTCTGGAGGAGCCGGAGGAGGATCAGACGGCGGAACATCCGGCTTCCCTTGCGGGGATTGAGGGGAATGTGTCCTTTGACCACGTGAAGTTTGGATACCGGCCGGACAAGATCATCATAGGCGATTTTTCCGCCGAGATTTCGGCCGGAAAGAAGATCGCCATCGTCGGCCCCACCGGCGCCGGAAAGACCACGCTGGTGAAGCTTCTGATGCGGTTTTATGACGTGAACGGCGGAGCCATCCGCATTGACGGGAAGGACGTCCGCTCCTTCAATCGGAGTGAACTCAGAGAACTGTTCGGTATGGTCCTTCAGGACACCTGGCTGTTCAAAGGCTCCATTATGGAAAACATCCGCTACGGGAAGCTTGATGCCACCGACGAGGAGGTCATTGCGGCGGCGAAGGCGGCCCACGCCCATCATTTCATTTCCACCCTGCCGGACGGCTACGGCCTGGAGCTCAACGAGGAGGCGGGGAACGTATCCCAGGGCCAGAAACAGCTCCTCACCATCGCCAGGGCCATTTTGGCGGACAATAAAATCCTAATCCTGGACGAGGCCACCAGCTCCGTGGATACCAGGACCGAGGAACGGATTCAGAAGGCCATGGACAACCTGATGAGGGGCAGGACCAGCTTCGTGATCGCCCACCGGCTCTCCACCATCCGGGACGCCGACCTGATTTTGGTCATGAAGGACGGCGACATCATCGAACAGGGCACCCACGAGGAGCTGCTTAAAAAGCAGGGCTTCTATGCGGAGCTCTACAACAGCCAGTTTGAGAGGACCGCATAGGGAGTCTGCTGTCGGTACTTCCACATGTTATATTTGAGAAAGGGACGGAGGAAAAGCGGTTTTTCACATGTCTTCCTACCGTCTCCCGGGGAACACTGCCGGGGCCTCCTGACAGAATATCGGTTTAGAAAAACCGCTTTCCCTCCTGACAGCCGTAAAATACGGAAGCGCCGACCGGTTCATCGGGGTTCGATCTTCGGAACGGAATCGTCATAATCGAGAACTACCACGTCCAGGGCCTCGGGGCCCCAGGTGCCGTTGATGACGCACATGGTGTACATGGTTCCGGCTTCCACGTCGGTTAAGATGGAGAGCAGCGGGTTTTCTTCCTCCTGGCCGGGAGTCAGGTAGAAGCCGTATTCACCGGGCCGGAAAGGCTTGAAGGGTGTCACTTCCTTGAAGGTCACGTCGGCGAAGACCAGCTTGTTTCCGTAGAGGAAGAAATCCAGCGGGCCGCTTTTGTAGGCCAGGTTGGCGGCCCGGAGGCAGCCGAAGCCGGCGGGAAACAGCGGGCACATGTAGTCAAAGATCTGTCTGAGGTCCAGCCCGTTGTCCGTCTGGATGATGGCCAGAGTGTATTTAATAGGAAGGAAGAAGGGAAGAGTCTTTTGCAGATAGACCCTTCTGGTGCGGGTGCCGGCCAGGGTGATGGTCAAAAATCCGGTCTTTAATTCCGCATAGCCGGTGACGGTGCGGTAAGGGAGCTCCGTGAGGAGCAGCGTGTCGTCCACGGAGACCTGAAGGGCTTCCGTGTCGGCGGCGGCATGGAAAAAACGAATGTAACAGGAGGCTTCGTTCAAGAGAACCATCCTTTCAGAAAATGCTGTTGCTTTATCATATGCAGAAATTTTTCTTCCGTGTATTCCGCAAAAATTAGTAAAAAAAGAACTGTTAAAAAATGGAGTTTATGGTATAATAGGGACAAGGCGTGAAAACGCAAAGAATCCACGAGAAAGGAAGAGATAACAATGCCTTTAGTTACAACTACTGAAATGTTTAAGAAAGCATATGACGGCGGCTATGCGATCGGTGCGTTCAACGTGAACAACATGGAGATCGTTCAGGCCATCACCGAGGCGGCTGCAGAGGCCAAGTCGCCCATCATCCTGCAGGCTTCCGCAGGTGCCAGGAAGTACGCCAACGGCGCATACTTAAAGCGCCTGGTCGAGGCGGCTCTCGACATTTATCCGGAGCTTCCCGTTGCCCTGCATCTGGACCACGGTGCAGATTTTGAGATCTGCAAATCCTGCATCGACGGCGGATTCACCTCCGTCATGATCGACGGCTCTTCCAAGCCCTTCGAGGAGAACATCGCCCTGGCGAAGAAAGTCGCCGAGTATGCCCATGACAAGGGCGTGGTGGTTGAGGCAGAACTTGGCACCCTGGCCGGCATCGAGGACGACGTGAAGGTCAGTGCGGAGGATTCCTCCTACACAAGGCCCGAAGAGGTGGAAGAGTTTGTGGACAAGACCGGCGTGGATTCCCTGGCCATCGCCATCGGGACCAGCCACGGCGCTTACAAGTTCAAACCCGGCACCGATCCCAAGCTTCGCTTTGACATCCTCGAGGAGGTAGCGAAGAGACTGCCCGGCTTCCCCATCGTTCTCCACGGTTCTTCCTCCGTTCCGCAGGAGTATGTGAAGATCATCAACAGCAACGGCGGTGCCCTCAAGGATGCCATCGGCGTTCCCGAGGACCAGCTTCGCAAGGCGGCCAGCATGGCGGTCTGCAAGATCAACATCGACTCCGACCTTCGTCTGGCTCTGACCGCAGGCATCAGAGAGCACATGATGGCTCACCCGGATCACTTCGATCCCAGACAGTACCTGTCTCCTGCAAGGGCTTACGTGAAGGACGTTGTGAAGCATAAGATCACGGAAGTGCTCGGCTCCGACGGAAAAATCTGATCCGATCAAAGAAGATCATCGAAAACAAAAAAATGGCTGTCCTTTTTTCAGGGACAGCCATTTTCTTCGGGAAAGTTTGTCTCAGTTCCCGATTTGGAAAGAGGAAGGTTTACTTACCTGCCATCTGTCTTTCCTGTTCCTCGATCATCTTCTTGACCATATAGCCGCCAACGGAGCCGTTCTGGTAAGAAGTGAGGTCACCGTTGTAACCATTCTTAAGCGGCACGCCAAGCTCGTTGGCCACCTCCATCTTGAAGCGGTCCATAGCCTCTTTTGCCTCGGGTACGTTTACCTGATTGCTGCTTCCAGAATTTTTTGTAGACATCTGAAGCACCTCCTTTTCGGTTGTTATTTGGTACACGCTTATTATGTGCATGCAGAAAAATAATACACTGGCAAGTTCTGATTCTTTTGTCAGAATCTGTAAAATGAAAGAAACAGAAAAATCCGGGAGCTAGGAGGTAAAATCCGGTGGACATAAAATCCGGTAAATGGTATACTTTTAGCAGGTATGATATTTTTACAAGGAGGAAGTGCAATGAATACGTTGGAACTCAAAAAAATGGCCAATGTAGTGCGTGAGGACATCATCCGTTCCGTCCACAGCGCCAAGGCGGGCCATCCGGGCGGATCCCTTTCCGCAGCAGATATCTTCACGTATCTGTATTTTGAAGAGATGAAGGTGGATCCGAAGAATCCGGACGCGCCGGACAGAGACCGGTTCGTCCTGTCCAAGGGACATACGGCTCCCGGTTACTATGCGGCGCTGGCCAGAAGAGGATTTTTCCCGGTGGAGGATCTGGTGACCCTGCGCCACATTGGCTCCCATTTACAGGGACATCCCTGCAAACAGCACACGCCCGGCGTGGACATGTCCAGCGGTTCTCTGGGACAGGGCATTTCCGCAGCGGTGGGCATGGCCATTGCCGGCAAGTTTGATGGTGCCGACTACCGGGTCTACACGCTCCTTGGGGACGGTGAGCTCCAGGAGGGACAGGTCTGGGAGGCTTCCATGCTGGCGGCCCACAGGAAGTTAGACAACTTGGTGGTGATCGTGGACAACAACGGCCTTCAGATCGACGGCAACGTGGCAGATGTCAATTCTCCTTACCCGATCGACAAAAAATTCGAAGCATTCAATTTCCACGTGATCAACATCGACGGACATGATTTTGACCAGATCCGGGCGGCCTTTGCGGAGGCGAAGACCGTGAAGGGCAGACCCACGGCCATCATTGCGAAGACCGTCAAGGGCAAAGGCGTTTCCTTTATGGAGAACCAGGCGTCCTGGCACGGAACTGCGCCCAACGACGAGCAGTTTGCGGTTGCAATGGCAGATTTGGAGAAAGTAGGTGAAGCATTATGTCAGAAGTAAAGAAGATTGCGACGAGAGAGAGCTACGGGAACGCACTGGCAGAATGCGGTGCGAAATATGAGAATCTGGTGGTTTTGGATGCCGACCTGGCGGGCGCCACCAAGACGGCAACCTTCAAGAAGGCATTTCCGGACCGTCATATCGACTGCGGCATCGCAGAGGGAAACATGATCGGCGTGGCGGCAGGCCTGGCGGCGGCGGGGAAGATTCCCTTTGCCAGCTCCTTTGCCATGTTTGCGGCGGGCAGGGCCTTCGAGCAGGTGAGAAACTCCGTGGGCTATCCCCATCTCAACGTGAAGATCGGCGCCACCCATGCGGGCATCTCCGTGGGTGAGGACGGTGCCACCCATCAGTGCAACGAGGACATCGCCCTGATGCGGACCATTCCCGGCATGGTGGTGCTTAACCCGGCCGATGACGTGGAGGCGAAGGCGGCCGTGCGTGCGGCCATCGAGCATGACGGTCCCGTGTACCTGCGGTTCGGGCGTCTGGCCGTTCCGGTGATCCATGACGAGGCTTCCTACAAGTTTGAGATCGGCAAAGGCGTCGTGGAGAGAGAGGGCAAGGATGTCACCATTTTTGCGACAGGACTTTGCGTGAGCGAATGCTTAGAGGCGGCAGAGAAGCTGGCGGCGGAGGGCATTGAGGCAAAGGTAGTCAACATCCATACCATCAAGCCCATCGACGAGGAGCTGGTGGTGAAGGCGGCCACAGAGACCGGCAAGGTGGTGACCGTGGAGGAGCATTCGATCATCGGCGGTCTGGGAAGCGCTGTCTGCGACGTGCTCTCGGCCAAGGCTCCCACGAAGGTCATGAAGATCGGCATCAACGACACCTACGGCGAGTCCGGCCCGGCCAAGGATCTGATCAAGAAATACGGCCTGGATGCGGGCAGCATTGCCGAGAAGGTGAAGGCTTTTGTAAAATAAGTAGAAACGATGTATTTTTTGTGATACTCATTTGACAATCCGGTCAGGCCGATTGTATAATAAGAACGATGATTTGTTTAAAATTATTCATCTCTCATCGATATATTTTAGAGGAGGATCAAACCTATGGGAAGAAAAATGAAAACCATGGATGGTAACCATGCGGCCGCATATGCTTCTTATGCGTACACCGACGTGGCTGCCATCTACCCGATCACCCCTTCGTCCCCCATGGCGGAAGCCACGGACGAGTGGGCGACTCAGGGAAAGAAGAACATCTTCGGCCAGACGGTCAAGATGGCGGAGATGCAGTCCGAGGCCGGTGCAGCCGGCGCTGTGCACGGCTCTCTGTCCGCAGGCGCACTGACGACCACCTACACGGCGTCTCAGGGTCTGTTACTCATGATCCCGAACCTTTACAAGGTGGCGGGCGAACTGCTTCCCGGCGTATTCAACGTCTCCGCACGTGCGCTGGCAAGCCATGCCCTTTCGATCTTCGGAGATCATTCTGACGTTTACGCATGCCGCCAGACCGGCGTCGCCATGCTCTGTGAAGGCAGCGTGCAGGAGGTCATGGACCTGACTCCCGTTGCCCACTG
>CAJUOF010000034.1 GCA_910587905.1 uncultured Lachnospiraceae bacterium | reverse complement strand
TTTTTTTTAATGATACGGCGACCACCGAGATCTACACTCTTTCCCTACCGACGCTCTTCCGATCTGATGTACTCCTGGGTCTTCTCATATGTATGAGGGTCAATGATGGTCGCCTTAGAAATATCCAGGCCCTTGCTGTTCTCGGCAACCTCTTCCGGCGTGCCAATAATAATCAGATCCGCAAAATCCTCTGCAAGGATCTGCGCCGCCGCCTCAAAAGTCCTTCTGTCCATGGACTCCGGCAGAACAATGGTCTTCTTGTCGCTCTTTGCTTTTGCTTTGATGGTGTCAATAAATGCCATGATCGTGGCTCCTTTCGTATCAGGTATTTCTTTTCCGCCCCTTGGCGGTCACTACCGCCTATTATAGCGCATTCTTCCTTACTTCACAAGGAAAAATCTTAGAAATTCCGTAGAGTTTATGGAGCCATCTTCCTCCCGCCAATTAGCCTGAGCGCATCCTCCAAGGTTCGTTCGTAATCCCTGCCGCTTCGCTCCTTTAGCTCCTCGAAGGGAAGTCCCTGGCGGTTGGTGGTGAATACTGCAGTTACTCCCATCTCGTATACTGCATCGGCATCGTCTGACACGGAGCCCGTAAACACAAGGACAGGCACCTGCTTTTTGGAGGCTCTGGCCGCCACGCCACAGACCACCTTTCCTCGAAGGCTCTGCCCGTCCAGGCGCCCCTCGCCGGTAATCACCAGATCTGACCCCAGTAACAGGGAATCAAACCCCACCGTATCTAAGACAATCTCAATGCCGCTTTTTAGTTCTGCATCCAAAAAGGCCACGCAACCTGCCCCAAAGGCACCTGCCGCACCCGCACCCGGAAGAACTGCCACCGAACGGCCAAGTGACTTCTCAATCACCGCATCGAGAAGCTTTAGACCCTTGTCAAGCCTCTTTACCATGGCTTCATCGGCCCCCTTCTGGGGGCCAAATATATAGGCAGCGCCCTGTTCCCCATGCAGCGGATTGTCAATATCACACATCACATGAATCGTTATGTTTTTTAACTGTTCTCCTGCCGCCGTCACATCGATATCTGCAATGCGTTCCAGCGTACCGCCCACCGGGATAAAGGAATTTCCATCCTTGTCATAAAAGCGGACGCCCAAAGCTGCCGCACATCCACATCCGCCATCGTTGGTCGCACTCCCTCCAAGTCCGAGAATAATTTGGGTCGCTCCCTCTCGGACCGCGTGCAGGATCAATTGCCCGATTCCATAGGTAGTCGTGATCTCCGGATTTTTCCGATTCCCTGCCATGGGGAGGCCGGCGGCCGCCGCCATCTCAATCACCGCCGTGGTATCGTCAATTCTTCCATAAAAAGCCTCGATCTCTTCCCCGAACAGGTTCCGGATTCCACCAACCGTCACTTTCGTTCCCCCCAGGGCCTCCAGGAAACAGTCTGTCGTCCCCTCTCCGCCGTCTGCCGCCGGGAGCGAAATCACTTCACATTCCGGAAAAAACCGAGCAATGCTTCTCTTTGCAATCCTGCAAATCTCCCTGCTGGACAGGGTCCCTTTAAAGGAATCAGAAACTACAATACACCGTTTCATCACCACACCACATTTTCCGGCCTGCCCGCCAAAAAACTCTCCACATTTTTCACGGTACAATCCATAATCCGCCGGCGGCTCTCCTTCGGTGCCCAGGAAATATGAGGAGTAATGATGCAGTTTTTCGCCTTTAGGAGCGGATTATCCCCTCGGATCGGCTCGGTGGACACCACATCCAGGCCGGCGGCCGCCACCTTTCCGGAATTTAGTGCATCTGCCAAATCCTGTTCCACAATCAGGGGACCACGTGCATTGTTGAGGAGGATCACCCCATCCTTCATCTTTGCGATGGTATCTTTGTTGATGATTCCCTCTGTCTCCGGGAACAGAGGACAGTGGAGTGCCACCACATCTGCATTCCCCAGAAGTTTGTCAAGCTCCACATAGTCTGCGATGGCCTTTCCGCTCTCATTGGGGAAATTGTCAAAGGCCAGCACATTCATTCCAAGCGCTTTTGCAATCCTTCCCGTAGACTGTCCGATCCGACCAAAGCCGATAATCCCCATGGTTTTTTCTGAGAGCTCAATGAGCGGATAGTCCCAATAACACCAGTCCTCGCAATGCTCCCATCTCCCCTCATGCACCGTCCGGCTGTGGTGGGCCACATGATGACAGATCTCAAGGAGCATGGCAATGGCAAACTGACTCACGGAGGCTGTCCCATAGGTGGGGACATTGGATACCGGGATCCCTCTCTCCTTCGCGTACAGGTAATCCACCACATTGTACCCCGTCGCAAGCAAGGCGATGTAGCGTATATCAGGACAGGCATCCATCACGGTTCTGGTGATCGGTGTCTTGTTTGTGATTACAATCTCAGCATCTCCAATCCGTTCGATGACCTCCGCCTCATCCGTCAGGCTGGTTCTGTCATAGACCGTCAGTTCCCCAAGACTCTCAAGTGCTTCCCAGCTCAAATCTCCGGGATTTTCTGTGTATCCGTCCAGCACGACAATCTTCATATTTTCCTCCTTCATCTCTCTATTCTTCCTCCCTGTTTCCATTTGCGACGGCAAGTCGTTTCATGTAATCTGCTGCAAATTTTACACCGGGAATATCCGGCACGTCAATCATTTTTATGTGTTCCCCCAGCTCTAATATCTTTTGGGGGCCGGAATTGTATTTCTACCATCTGGGAAGGCCATTCCCATTGGGATCCCCTGTTTTTATAAAATTGCACCAGTAATCCCCCATCCTGTCGGACAACTCATAGTCGCTGCCCTGATAGGGGAAGTCAAAACGGTCAAGGGTCCGAAAAATGTATGCATGCTCCGCAGAATGGAAAGCCCCACTCTCCTCCCCCGGCACCGTCTTGGTAAAATAATACTGATAACAGGTATTTCCGCCGCGGGCAATCTCCAATTCATTCCAGGCGATCCCCGCCGAGGTCATGGCATCGCCAAAAAGATCGGAGGGCGGCGTCGTTTTGTTCGGATCAAATCCCACCAGCCGAAGGAAGTCCTCCGCCCCCTCTCTATAGAGGTTTTCCGCTTCCGCTTTGAATACCTCCAGCAGGTAGGGCTTACCCTCATTGAAACCGTACCCCTCGTTGGCGGTGGAGCCGACCAGGTAATCCACCTTCCGATGCCGATTTCCCATGATACAGGCGAACGCAGACTCCGGCAGGCAGTATCCGTCTGTCACCGGGAAGAGGGCCGCAAAGCGAAACTTGGGAACGGCAGCAACCCGGTCTGCAATACTTCCTGCATCCAGGGCCCGCGCTTCCTCCACGGATTTCACACCGAGAATCTCAAAGATCTCCTCCCCTGCTGCCTCCGCCGCCGAAAGACCGGAGGCATTTTTCCGATACATACTCACATTTAAGCCGCCGCAGCTCTCGCAGATGGCCCGCTTAAACATCCCTTCTGTGAGAGGAGAGGCGCACAGGTTCATACAGCTCATGGCTCCCGCCGACTGTCCAAAGATGGTGATATTTTCCGGATCCCCGCCGAAGGCGCGAATGTTTTCCCTCACAAAACGGAGCGCCGCGATCTGATCCAGCATCCCATAATTTCCGGAAATCCGCCTGGGATTCTCCTTCGAGAGCTCCGGGTGAGCCAGAAATCCCATCACTCCGACCCGGTAATTGAAGCTGACAAAGACCACACCTCTTTTTGCAAAGGCCTCCCCGTCAAACTCAATCTTGTTGGAATATCCCGTCGTATAACCGCCCCCATAAATCCAAAAGGCGACCGGGAGCCGTTCTTCTGGAGAATTTGCAGGAGTCCAGACATTCAGATACAGACAATCCTCACTTCTCTCCAAATTCACCGGAAAAAAGTGTTTTTGATAGAAACTCCCCTTCGGTCTCGGAGGCTGAATCGGAATCTTGGAGTAGTCAACTGCCTGCAGGGTTCCCTTCCAGCCATAGCCGGAGAGCGGAGCCTTCCAACGGAGCTCCCCCACCGGGGGCTTTGCGTAGGGGATCCCTTTAAACACAGAGATCCTGTGATTCCCGGCAACTCTTCCCTCCACCAGTCCATGTTCCGTCTTTGCCAGTAAAAGCGCCATCCTTTCCTCTCCTTCCTGTAAGCCCAAAGTCTTCCTGTAAAGCGAAAGCCTTTCTGCGCATCCATTCATACTTTTACATCCTGTCTCTTTGTATTCATGGTTCCCATATAGGATTCAATGATCCTCGGATCCCGCTTAAGCTCATCTGCCGTCCCCTCCATGGAGATCCTGCCCCGTTCCAGCACATAGGCCCGGTGGGAAACCCGCAGAGCAAGGCGGGCGTTCTGCTCCACCAAAAGAATCGAAATGCCGCGCCTGTTGATCTCCACAATCTTCTCAAAAAGCTCAGCCACCACTAAGGGCGCTAAGCCCATGGAGGGTTCGTCCAGAAGAAGCAGGCGGGGCTTCGCCATCAGACCTCGGCCAATGGCAAGCATCTGCTGTTCCCCTCCCGAGAGGGACCATCCGAGCTGCTTTTTTCGTTCCTCCAGGCGCGGAAACAGCTCAAACACCTCTTTTAGCTGCTCGCTGTAATCTCCCCGCCCTCTAAGGCCCCTCCAGTTTACGGTCCCC
>CAJUOF010000033.1 GCA_910587905.1 uncultured Lachnospiraceae bacterium | reverse complement strand
GGAAGCATCGACACCGACCGGCATGCGCCCGCTTCCCCAGGAAATCCAATTTCCTCCGAAAAGGGTTCCCGGATTAACATCAGCCGTGCTGATATAAATGCTCCCAACCGGATACGTCCGCAACAGAATATTGCCATTTAGCTCTTCAACCATGCTTTTCACATAAGCGATATTATTCATCAAAGCTTCAATATCCGCCCCCATCTCGCTTCCGCTGGCTAAGGTATCGTTATTCCATCGCCGCACATTCTCTGTGTACTCAGCCGGGTTCTTGATCTCGCAGTAACTTTCCATCCAACCTTCTCCTTTCTGCTTTTTCCAAATCAAATGGGTCAAAAGATTTCATCCATGTCGAAAACCAGGGGGATGTCCTCCGTCTTGCCCATCGGGAGGAATGTCCGGATCGCCACGATGTCGCCATCCGCATCAATCAGCCCGATC
The DNA here is from genome assembly GCA_910587905.1 of uncultured Lachnospiraceae bacterium. Lineage (GTDB taxonomy): Bacteria > Bacillota > Clostridia > Lachnospirales > Lachnospiraceae > Lientehia. The sequence continues at coordinate 4,590 of CAJUOF010000033.1, read as the reverse complement.
TCCGAGATATATTTCCCCGTGCATTCCCCTGCGCCGAGCGTGGCCGTATACACGGCCGTCGTCTGATCCGAGCCCTCCCGATACATGTGCCCGTCCAAATCTTTCTGGAGTAGCTCGTTATACAGGGACGTCTCGTCGCCCGTGGGCTTCCTCTCCACGCCGTCCTCCCCCATGCCGCCGTCTCCAAACGCCATTTTCACAATCGCCGGAAGGGAAGCGTCCCCGGCGTGCGCCATGCAAAGCTTCCTTCTCCCGATCTTGGTTGCCACTGCTTTTTCCATCGTCTTATCCACCTTTCTTAAAAATCGTCAGTCATAAATCGTAAGGCCCTCCGCTCAGTTTCCTCCCGCCGTCAAGATGCCAGCGTCCGTCCAGACGGATGTCCACCACGACGTGTGCCACAGAGCTTCCGACCTTGATTTCCATCCTGCCTGAGACAGACACGTTTGCCGGGTGATGGTCCATGTCCGGAGGACGCATCCAAAGCTCCGGCCCCACATGTGCCGCATTCGCATGGAGGGCCGGAATGGCAAGCTCCAGCCGGCTTTTCGCCAAAACGCACGCATGGGGATCATCGGCCTTCCTCTCCACTCCGCATGCCGCAGCCACATTCGTGGAGTAATAATCCACATAATTGTCCAGATCGTATCCATTCAGCCTCCAGCCTTCGTCAAGCTTCCGTCTGCCGTCCAGCAACAGGTCCTTGTTTTTGGGGCGTGGCCAGAGCTCCAGCTTTGCACGTACCACATTTTCATAGCTCACAGGAACCATGAAAAAATAGCTTTTATAATACAGCAGGAAATACACCGTATGGGACTGTTTCACCTGGTCCAGCAGCCTGCGTATCTCCCCGATTTCCGCATCCCCATCCCCTTCCAGAATGACCTTGAATTCATTGGGATGGGAAATCCCCAGATATGGCTTCTGGGCAAAGAAAGCGCCGTCATGGCCATCCTGCACGTATACCTTGAATTCCGTCACCGTCTTTAAAAGCCCTTCCATCGCATGGGGCGTCATCGGTGCCACGGAGTCCCGCTTCTGGAAGATCCTCTTCCTGCGCTCCAAAGCGGACAGGGCCGGGCACGGGGGCAGTCCCCATTTCCTCTCGTGGTATTCCAGGCCCCACGTGGCCGTCTCTGGAAAGAATTGGTCCGGCAGGTCCAAGACTATTTCCCGCACCTTGTCATACTCGACCCCCATGACCTGGAAGAGCCATTTGCCAACATAAGACCTGTCATAAAATCCATCTGACACATAGCTGAGCATTGCTTTCGCACTCTCACTGGAAGGGAAATTTTCCAGGTTGATTTTCTCCATGGACCTCCCCCCTAACTGAAATCAAGAGTGCCCGTCTCCGGGTACTCTTCGGCGTCAAGCGGTATGTTTTCCATCTCTCCGTTTATGAAGAAAACGTCGAAATCCAGTACGCCGGAAATATTCGAAATGATCGGCCGGACGTCGTTATATCGCAGGAGGTTGGTCTGTTTTGCAGCGGCGTAAATCGCTTTTACCGCTTCCGCAAAGTCGATCCGGATCTGTGCCAAGCTCGTCGTCCCGTCAAACAGGAGCCCGGTGATGATGAAGTCCACCGGCACCGTCGTGGACGGCACGCACACCAGCCTGGCGCAGGCGGTCGGCAGGAGTCGCCGGCTCCTGTCCTCCGGCGACACGATGTGGTCATACACCGCCTCCACCAGTGCCTCGTTCGCCGGCCGGCCGTTGGCGTCCACCAGCGCCAGCCTGACCGTCCCCGGCCCTTCGGCGGCCGGGATCACGATGCAGTCCCCGGCCCCCGCCTCCTTCGCCCAACGGATGTAATCACTGTCATTGCCGATATAAGTCCTGCTGTTTTCATACTCTGTAGCAATCCGGTCATAAAAATCATCATCGCTCTCCGGATCCGTCCCTCCCGTGATCGGCTCCGGATTATTGACCTCCGTGACATGCCTGTTTGGCTTTGCCATGAACGTCACGGTGCCGGCCGCCACATTGGAGCCCGTGCCGCCCTCCACGGCGGACACCGGCACCAGGACCGTACCGTCCTCACCGATCTCTGCATCCTCCTGTGCGGCAAATTCGATGGATGGCCCGTCTTCCGTCGCCTCCGTGCAAAACACGGTGCCTGCCATTATTTTTGTTCCCGCCTTTCCGGACACCTCCGCTTTTCCGGACGCCCTCCCGGGCGGGTGCCTTTCCAGGCGCACCTGCTTCCCGTGCAGGTCCAGCCATTCGTCCCAGGCATATTGCGGAAAGGCGACCATCAACGCCCGCATCAGGTGAAAATTGATAAGCTCCTCCTTTTCGAGTGCGGCCGGCATGGTGAAATCATAAGGAAACCCGCCCGGCATGTCGTCGATGTCGCCGGGAAGGTTCTCCATCATCCGCTGATGGATTTCCTCCGCCGTGGTATGTTCCATGAACTGCGGCTTTACAAATTCTGGCTGCATTTTTATCACCTCCTCAGATAACCATTGCTATCTCTTGATCCAAGCCGACTCCCTTTACCTGAAATGAACAGTGCATCACGTCCCCATCCCAGGTAAAAGCAAACCCATAGACGTCCTCGGTCCTCGGATTCACCATGAGGGCGTCCGTGATCGTCCGTTCCACCATGGACTCTACAAGTTTTTCGTCGTCATAAGCCATGGCACGCCCCATCTCCGTGCCAATGGAATCCGGATAGGCCAGGCAGCAATAGCGCTCCGTCTGGACCGTTTTGTAGCACCAGGTAGCAAAAGCCTCCATTCCGTCGCACCCCACCACACGGTTCGCCCCGTCCCGGACGAAATCCCCGGCTTCCGGATCCCATTTCACGCTGTACTTATAGTCCATGTCGTAGCTGCTGTTCTCAGGTATAAATTCCGGTACGTCCGCCACCGGAAAAAGTGGTCCCGACATTTTCCCTTCCCTCCTCACGATCTCCCGATCAGGTCTATGGCTACGGCCTCATTCTGCACCCACGCTACAAGGACCCGGCTGCCGGCTCCGGCCCCCACTTCCTTTAATCTCCCGCACAGGGAATAGTCCCCTTTCGGGATCGGCAGCGGGAAGGTGTTGGTCACCAGGCTCCCGTTCGCCTGAATCTCCCCGAAATCCATGACCAGCGGGGCCTCATTCTCCTTTTTCATCCTCTGGCTCAGGATCCTCGCCAGCCTGGACGTCCCCGGATGCCCGTCAAATCCTTCCATCTCCATCACCTCTTATCCTGTCGTCTCTATCTCCATGGTCATGCTGTAGGCATCCGCATTGTGCTGGATGCTCTTTACGTAGTAATAGGCAGCCCCCGAACCGTTCCTGACATAGACAAGGTCGCCTTTGCGGATAGACGGGACATCCGGGCTCTGCACCGTCATTTCTTTTTTGACCTTCCCCTCCCCGTTAAGAATCTCCTGGGCGGCTGACTTTGCATCACTTAAGCTTTCCTCCGCCCCTCTGGTATAGATCCGCTGCCGGATCCCATATCTGGTCTCCCCGTCAAGGGTGGCCTCCACGCTCCGGTTCCCGTCATCGTCCGCCTGACCGACCACCCGGACCCGGGTAATGAGGTCCGCCGTGCTGACCGACTGGCTGAAGGACTGCGTGCCGTCTGCCTGGAACACGTACACCGTTTTGTTGCTCCCTCTCGGGATCACGCTGGCATATCCTTTAGCCGCCCTCACAATGCACTTCTCTCCGCCTTTTTTGCCTGCATCGTCCAGCAGTTCCAGCACGATGTCGGACAGATACCGGTTGTTATACACGGTTTTGCCATGGGAAACGTTGGGGCCCGCATAGCTGCCTTGGGGGATCCCCCAATCATCAAAAATCCCCTGCAGGGCGGACTTCGTGCCCGTGCCGGAAGGGTAATATCGGTTATCCTGGCTCTTTTGCAGCCTGTAAAGCTCGTCATAGGCAGTACATTTCAGGCTTTGGCCGTTATTCTTTTCAATCAGATCCCAGGTTTCCACATACCCTCTGGCAACCTCCTCGTCCAGGGAGCCTCCGTCCGTCGCAAAAATACCAACCAGGCATCCCGGCGCAATGATGTCTGACAGATATCCCTTCGAGGTTTTGTCGTTCATCACTGTAAAGGAGGACCGTACCGAGATTTCATTCTCGTTTTCTTCCCACCCAAGGTTCTGCACGTAATCTTTGATGTTGTACTGGTTGCCCTTCCCATCCAGGATCACGACACGATACCTAATCTTAGATAAGTCGATCATGCTGCCTCCTTATGGCGGTATGGTGAACACTTCCCCCGGGAAGATCCACCAGCCGTTGTTGCTGCTTTTTCCCGTCCTCCGCCTGGCCGTACTTTCAATCACGTCTTTGTTGGCGTTATAAATTTTCCGCCAGTCAGAGCCGGTCCCTCCGTAAAACTTCCTCGCTATCTTCCAGAGATTGTCCCCGGCAACCACCGTGTAGCTTCTGTTGCCGCCGGATGCCGAAGCCCCTGCCGAATCATTCCTTGGCTTGGTTTTCTTGACGAAATTCGCTATTTTTAGTTCATTCGTCGTGTAGATCACCAGAGGTTTTTTCTGCACGAAGGTGATGGAGTATTCGATGTTCCCATACGCCCCAGATCGGAAGAGCGTCGTGTAGGGAAAGAGT
>CAJUOF010000032.1 GCA_910587905.1 uncultured Lachnospiraceae bacterium | reverse complement strand
CCTTTGACAGGCTCCACAGGGGCGCCCATTATCTTCTGGATGTCCGCCCGGCTGGACGGTGGCCGGCGGAGGTCTTCTACTATGCGGGCGGCGTGCCGGCCATCATGGAGGAGATCAAGGCCCATCTGCACCTGGACGTGATGACGGTGACGGGGAAGACCCTGGGAGAAAATCTGGAGGAGCTCAAAAAGAACGGGTTTTATGAGCGCTGCGAGAAGTGGCTGCAGGATTTTAACAGCCGCTATGGTGTAAGCCTGACCAAAGAAGACGTGATCCGTCCCTATGACAGGGCCATCGGGACGGACGGGAGCATTGCCATTTTGAAGGGCAACCTGGCCCCGGAGGGCGCAGTCATCAAGCATACGGCCTGCCCGAAGGAAATGTTCCGGGCAGTCCTTAAGGCAAGGCCCTTTGACAGCGAGGAGGAATGCCTGGAGGCGGTGTTAAAACACAAGGTCCAGAAGGGGGATGCGGTGTTCATCCGCTACGAGGGCCCCAGGGCCAGCGGCATGCCGGAGATGTTCTATACCTCCGAGGCCATCAGCAGCGACAAGGAACTGGGAAAGAGCATTGCATTGATTACGGATGGACGGTTCTCCGGAGCTTCTACCGGTCCGGTGATTGGCCACTGCAGTCCGGAGGCGGTGGACGGAGGCCCCATCGCTTTGGTGGAAGAGGGCGATCTGATCGAGATCGACGTGATGGAGCGGAAACTCAACATCGTCGGCATTGCGGGCGAGAGGAAGACCATGGAAGAGGTGGCGGCAGTCCTTTTGGAGCGGAAAAAGAACTGGAAGTCCCGGGCACCCAAATATAAAAAAGGCGTGCTGCGCTTGTTCAGTGAACTGGCGGCCAGCCCCATGAAAGGCGCATACCTGGAATACGACAGGTGATTGCCTGGTGGTGTATTCAGGCAATTGTGAAACAAAAAACCTTGTTGAATAATCTGACAATATTTCCGGGAAAAGCCCTCTGCGCCGTGGAAGCAAGACCAGGGAAGGCGGGAGGGACTCTTTCCCGAGTGGCTTCTGCGGTTCTGGGCTTGCTGGAACGCTTGGCGCAGCAGGCTCCCGCCGGACATATTGGCAGAATATTCTCGTAAATTTATGTTTCGCAATTGCCTAATGAAGTATTTTTGGAAGAAGGAGAACAATATGAAGACAATGGAGGAACAGATTCAGAGCTTCGGCGTGGTCCCGGTGGTGGTATTGCACGATGCGGAGGATGCCATGCCCCTGGCAAAAGCCCTCGTGGAGGGAGGGCTTCCCTGTGCGGAGGTCACCTTCCGGACGGAGGCGGCGGAGGAATCCATTCGCCGGATGAGTGAGGGATATCCGGAGATGCTGGTGGGAGCGGGAACGGTCCTGACCACGGAGCAGGTGGACCGGGCCGTGGGAGCGGGGGCGAAATTTATCGTAAGCCCCGGTTTTGACCCGGAGATCGTGGATTACTGCCTGAAAAAGGAAATTCCGATTTTTCCGGGCTGCATCACTCCGTCCGAGGTTGCCCAGGCGGTGAAGCGGGGACTGAAGGTCGTCAAATTCTTCCCGGCCGAGCAGTTTGGCGGCGTGGAGACCATCAAGGCGCTGGCGGCGCCTTACACGACGATGAAGTTTATGCCGACGGGCGGTGTCAACGCAAAAAATTTGAAGGATTATCTAAGCTGTGATAAGATCATTGCCTGCGGCGGAAGCTGGATGGTGAAGGGGGACCTGATCAAAAGCGGAAGGTTTGATCAGATAAAGAAACTGACAGAGGAAGCCGTATCGCTGGCGAAGGCGGTTCGGAGCTGACAAAACTTAAGGAGGCAGACGGAATGGATTTGAATGTGAGACCAAAGGAAGCGTGCAAGTTTGATGCGGTATCTCTGGGGGAGGTCATGCTTCGCCTGGACCCGGGCGAGGGACGTATCCGCACCGCCCGCTCCTTCCGGGCGTGGGAGGGCGGCGGAGAGTATAATGTGGTGCGGGGTTTAAGACGCTGCTTCGGGATGAGGACGGCGGTGATTACGGCCTTTGCGGACAATGAAGTCGGCATGCTCATGGAGGATTTTATCCTGCAGGGGGGCGTCGATACTTCCCTGATCAAATGGATGAAGACGGACGGGATCGGCCGGCTCTGCCGGAACGGCCTGAATTTCACCGAGCGGGGCTTCGGCATTCGGGGGGCGGTGGGCTGCTCCGACCGGTTTAACACGGCAATCTCCAAAGCGGCGCCGGAGGACTTTGATTTTGACCACATCTTCGGGGAGCTGGGGGTGCGCTGGCTTCATACCGGCGGCATCTATGCGGCCCTTTCGGAGCAGTCCTGCGAGACGGTTCTGGCGGCCATCAAGACGGCAAAGAAATATGGGACTGTCGTATCCTATGACCTGAATTACCGTCCCTCCATGTGGAGCGCCATCGGCGGCCAGGCGAAGGCGCAGGAGGTAAATAAGGAAGCTGCGAAATACGTGGACGTGATGATCGGGAATGAGGAGGATTTCACCGCCTGCCTGGGATTTGAGATCGAGGGAAATGATGCGGACCTGAAAGAATTGAACCTGGACGGCTACAAGAAGATGATCAATGAGGCGGCGAAGGCTTATCCAAACTTCAAAGCGGTGGCGACCACTCTCCGGACCGTGAGGACGGCGACCGTCAATGACTGGAGCGCCATCTGCTGGGCGGACGGGGAAATTCATAAGGCAAAGGATTACAAGGGCCTGGAGATCATGGACCGGGTCGGCGGCGGGGATTCCTTCGCTTCGGGCTTGATCTACGGACTGATGACCACCGGGGACGCCGGCACGGCGGTCAATTACGGGGCGGCCCACGGGGCCCTCGCCATGACCACGCCGGGCGATACCACCATGGCCAGCAAAAAAGAAGTGGAAGCCCTCATGGGCGGCGCCGGCGCAAGAGTGCAGAGATAAGAGTGCCGCCCTTGCAAAAACAGAGGGATTCTGTTATACTGATAGGCGAATCAGAAAGGGATTTTCAGTGCCTTGCAGATGGAATTCATTTGCGGGTTAAAAGGGAATCAGGTGAGAAACCTGAGCGATCCGGTCACTGTAAGCAGGGAGTGAGACTATACGAAGGCCATTGCGTCTGCGGATGCGAGAAGGCATAGTCGGGCGATGATCTGCGAGCCAGGAAACCTGCTGAAAAGGTTGGTGAAGAGCTTCCGAAGAAAGCAGATCCCCTTTGGCAGAGACAAACGTGTATGGGAGATGTCCGCTTTCTTTTTAAGAAAGCGGGCTTTTTTCTTTATGTGTACGCGGGGAAACATCAACAGGAAGGGCCTCCTCCCGGTGGCCGCAGCATCGACAGATGGGAGAGAAAGAAATGAGACAGAAAGGAAACAGGTGCCTGGCGCTTTTTTTGGCCTTGTCAGTGACCATGTCGTCTCTGTCCGGAATTCCGGCAGAGGCGGAGGAAACAGCGGTGGTGTCGGAGGCGGACGCTGCCGCCGCGGGACGGGAAGAACAGGAACCGGAGACAGAGGAAGAGACAGAAGGAGATGTGGGACCGGGAACAGAGGCGGTTCTGGAGACTGCCGCAGAGACAGGGGAAGAGGCGGAACCTGGAGAGAAGGACGAGACAAAGGATGTAGCGGAATCCGGGGCGGAAGAGGAAGAAGTGAAATCTGAGGCGGAACCCGGGAAGAGCGGGGAGGCAGAGGAAACCGAGACGGAATCTCGGATAGCGGCGGAGACGGGGGAAGAGTCGGAATCCGGAATAGAGGAAGAGTCTGAGGAAGAGACGGAACCGCAGAGTACTTTTGAAGATTCGTCAGGGCAGGAGAACAAAAAAAGCGAAGCCGCAGGAGAAACAGTTCTTCCCACTCCGGAGACGGATCAGGCTGATGTCCCACAGTTTATGGCTGGGAGGGAGTCGGATGCCGGTGTCCGGCTGTTGAAGGGAGACAAAACGGAGTTTGCCATGTTTGTGGTGAGTGATTCCACGGCTGAAATCCGGAACGGGGAGATTGCGATCACCATTTCCACGGCAAATACGGGATACCATGAGCTGTATCTGGGAATGAAAACAGATGAGCCGAAGACTCCGGTGATTTCCGGAACGGAGAGGAGTGAAGGAGGCTGGAGCTTTTCCTTTACGGTTCCTCTTGAGAAGAACGGCCAGGACATTCCGGTCTGCATAAGGAGCAGGAAGAGCGGAGAGTGGTATGCAAAAGCGGATCTGATCCTGACCATTCCCAGACTGGAATTGGTTTCGGAGCCGGAACCGAAGCCGGAGACAAAGCCGGAGACGCCTTCGGAACATACATATGACGTGCTCGAGGTGGATTCCAGTGCTTCAATGTTCAAGGTGACGGACTGCGTTCTGACTTCGAAGGATGGAAGGACGGGGGCGGTTCTTACCTTGAGCGGGACGGGCTATGATTATCTCTACGTGGGTTCTGCGGCGGAGGCGGCGAGAGCATCCTCCACGGAATGGATTCCTTTTGTGGAGAATGGAGCCGGGGCTTACACTTATGCACTTCCGGAGGTTGCACTGGATGTTCCGTTTGCGGTGGCGGCCCATTCGAAAAAGAATGATAAGTGGTATGACCGGACACTTACTTTCAAATCTGAGAGCAGGAAGCGGGTTGCAAAGGAGGGGGACTACCGGACGGAGGTCGAATCGAACGCATCCATGTTCCGGGTGGTGAACTGTGTCCTGACGGCGAAGGGCGGCTCCATGCATGCGGTCCTTACCTTGAGCGGGACCGGGTATGACTATCTGTATCTGGGGACGGCGGCAGATGCCCAGGCGTCGTTGGGAGAAGGGTGGATTTCCTTTGCGGAGGGCGGCGACGGCGCATATCGCTATGAGATTCCGGTTTCGGCCCTGGACATACCAATCTCGGTGGCGGCCCATTCGAAAAAGAATGACAAATGGTATGACCGAACCCTCACCTTTAAGTCCGGGGGAATGAGCCGTACCCTGGAGGACGGGACGTATCAGGTGCCAGTGGAGTCTAGCGCGGCCATGTTCCGGGTGGTGAATTGTGTCCTGACGGCGAAGGACGGCTCCATGCATGCGGTCCTTACCTTGAGCGGGACCGGGTATGACTATCTGTATCTGGGGACGGCGGCAGATGCCCAGGCGTCGTTGGGAGAAGGGTG
>CAJUOF010000031.1 GCA_910587905.1 uncultured Lachnospiraceae bacterium | reverse complement strand
TCCGGCTGGCGGATGTCCGGTGGGAAGCGGAGGAGGAGCTCGCCGAAGCGGAGAAGGAGCTTTCCGAGAAGGAAGCGGAGGCGGAGGAAGAACTCCGGGACGCCTGGCAGAAGCTTTCCGACGGGGAACGGGAGCTTGCGGACGGAAGGCGGGAGATCGAGGAGAACGAGGAAAAGCTGGCCGAAGCCAGGGAAGAGCTGGAAGGCGGAGAACGGGAGCTGGAAGACGGAAGGCAGGAACTGGCCGATGGCGAGAGGGAGTTTGCGGACGGGAAGGCGAAGCTTGACTCCAGCGAGCAGGAGCTTGCGGCCGCAAAGGCGCTTCTTGCGGAAAAGCAGGGAGAGCTTGCCGAGGGGGAGAGGACTCTGGAGGCGGCCCGGGCGGAATATGAGGCGGGGAAGGCGCAGGCGGAGAGCGGCCGGGCGGAGCTTTCTCAGGCAAAGGAAGCTCTTTCGGCCTCCGGCGAGACTCTTGCGGCGGAAGAGCGGAGGCTCTCGGAGGGGAAAGCCCAGGCGGAGGCGGCCGGGGAGCAGCTTGCCGGGCAGGAGGCTTCCCTGGAGCAGATGCGGCTCGCCCTCCTGGCGGCGGGAGTGGACCCGGAGACGGATCCCCGGTATATCCGGGGCCGGGAGCTGCTTTCGGCGGCCAGGGCCGAGCTGGAGCAAAGTCTGGCGGCCCTTGCGGAGGGGGAGCAGAGGCTTCAGGCCGGCCGGGCGGAATACGAGGAGGCGGCCCGGCTTCTCTCGGAAAAGGAAGCGGAGCTTTCCGAGGCGGAGGAGGCGCTTTCCGGTGCCGAGGCGGAGCTTCTTGCCGGGGAGGCGGCTCTCTCGGAGGGCCGGGAGGGACTGGCCCGGCTGGAGCAGGGCATCGCCGACGGGGAAGGGGCCCTTCGCTCCGGAAGGGAGGAGCTTACGGCGGCCGAGGGGAAGCTTGCGGATACCAGGAGAGAGCTTTCCTCCGGGGAAGAGGAGCTGGAGAGCGGCCGGGCAGAGCTTGCCGACGGGGAGGAAGCCCTTGCGGAGGCGAGGGAAAAGCTTGCCGACGGGGAACAGGAGCTTGCGGACGCCAGGGAGGAATATGAGGAGGCGAAGGCCGAGGCGGAGGAGAAGCTTGCGGACGCCAGGAGGGAGCTTGCGGACGCCAGAGCGGAGCTTGACGACCTGGAGGAGCCGGAGTGGTACGTCCTTGACCGGGAATCGGTCCCCTCTTATGTGGAATTTGACAGTGACGCCGACCGGATCGGGGCCATCGGAAAGGTGTTTCCCGTGGTATTTTTCCTGGTGGCGGCCCTGGTGAGCCTGACGACCATGACCAGGATGGTGGAAGAGAAGCGGACAGAGATCGGGACCATGAAGGCCCTCGGCTACGGTACTCTCTCCATCGCCTCCAAATATGTGTTTTATGCCCTCTCCGCCACCCTGGCGGGAAGTGTACTTGGATTTCTGGTGGGGGAGAAGGCCCTTCCCTGGGTCATCATCACCACCTATAAGATCCTTTATGGCAATCTGAACATCATCCGGATCCCCTACAACTGGGGATACGCCCTGGGGGCGGCAGGGATCGCCCTGCTCTGCACGGTGGGGGCCACGCTGATGGCCTGTTATAAGGAAACGCTGTCCCAGCCGTCCGAGCTCATGCGGCCGGCGGCGCCCCTGAAGGGGAAGAAGATTTTGTTGGAGCGGATCCGGCCTGTGTGGAAGCACCTGAATTTCAGCCAGAAATCCACCCTTCGGAATCTCTTCCGCTATAAGAAGCGTCTGCTGATGACCGTGTTCGGGATCGGGGCCTGCATGGCCCTCCTGATCGTAGGCTTTGGCCTGAGGGATTCCATCTACGCCGTGTCCGACGTCCAGTACGGAGAGCTATGGCGGTATGATGCCACGGCAGGGATCGACTCGGAGAGCAGCCGGGAAGAGCGGGAGGAGTTAAAGGCGGCCCTGGGGAGCGACGAGAACCTGGACGAGTATCTGACTGCTTATACGGAGACCATGGACGGCCGGTCGGGAGAGGTCACCAAGGAGGTCAACGTGGTGGTGCCGGAGGACATGGAGCGGTTTCCGGATTTTTTCCTGCTCCGGGACCGGAATTCGAAGGAGCCCTATGTGCTGGACGATACGGGGGCGGTGGTCAGCGAGAAGCTGGCGAAGATGCTCGGCGTCAAAGAGGGAGACCGTCTGACATTAAAGGGGGACGACACGGAGGAAGTGTCCGTGCCGGTGTCCCGCATTTCGGAAAATTACGTGTATCATTATGTCTATCTGTCGCCGGTTCTTTACCGAGAGCTTTTCGGGCAGGAGCCGGAATACAACACGGAGTATTTAAGACTTAAGGAAAGGGGCGCGGACAGGGAGCGGGAGCTGGCGGAACGGCTGTTAAAGTACGAGGCGGTTGCGGGGATCTCCCTGGTCTCCGACATGAACCAGACGATCCTGGACATGCTTGGCAGCCTGGACACGGTGGTCTGGGTGCTGATCATTTCGGCCGGACTTCTGGCCTTCGTGGTGCTTTATAACCTCAACAACATCAACATCACGGAACGGCGGCGGGAGCTTGCCACCATCCGTCTGCTTGGCTTTTACGATATGGAGCTTGCCATGTATGTTTACCGGGAGAATATTCTTCTGACCGGGATCGGCATTGTGGCCGGCGTTTTTCTGGGCAACATCCTCCATCAGTTTGTGATCCGGACGGCGGAGGTGGACCTGATCATGTTCGGCCGGGTGGCGCATCCGGTAAGCTACCTGTGGGGCGCCGGGCTGACGGTCCTCTTTGCGGTGCTGGTGAACGGGGCCATGTTCTATCAGCTTAAGAAGATCAACATGGTGGAGTCCCTGAAAAGTGTGGAGTAGAGTCAGCGGATCAGCCGTTTGGCGAGAATCACCAGCTTTTCGGAAAAGGGGAACAGGAGCAGGGCGGTCCCCAGGTTGAAGACGGTGTGGAAGACGGAGATCCGGGTGGCGGAGACGGGGGCTTCGGCCAGGGCCGGGTCCATTTGAAAGAGCAGGAACATGAGCACGCCGAAGCAGGCGGTCCCGGCCACGTTAAAAAGAAGGTGGATCAGGGCCGCCTGCCTCGCCGTCCTGCCTGTGCCTGCGGCGGCAAGGAGGGCCGTCACGCAGGTGCCGATGTTCTGGCCCAGGGTGAGGTAGACGGCACAGTCCGTGGCCACGGCGCCGTTCATGGCCAGGGTCTGGAGGATACCCACGGAGGCGGAGGAGCTCTGGATGAGGGCGGTGACGGTCATACCGGTCAAAATGGCGAAGAGGGGCGTTTTTCCAAGCACAACGAAAAGCTTCGTAAAGATGGGGGAATCCCGGTAGGGGAGGACGGCCCCGGATAGGAATCCAAGTCCTACAAAAAGAAGGCCAAAGCCCACGAGAACGTTTCCAGCGACCCGGAGTCGTTCTCTTTTTGTGAGAAGAAGGAGAAAGGCGCCGATACCGAGAAGTACCGGCGCAAAAAATTCTGGCTTAAGGGCCTCGCCCCATTCGCTCATGGAGACCATCCAGGCTGTCACGGTGGTGCCGATATTGGCGCCCATGATGAGGCCCACGGACTGGGAGAGGGACAAAAGCCCGGCGTTCACGAAGCCCACCACCATGACCGTGGCGGCAGAGCTGCTCTGGATCAGGGCGGTGAGGAGGGTTCCGAAGAGGATTCCGGAAAGGCGGTTTCCGGCTACGAGGGCGAGGGTTTGTTTCATTCGACGGCCGGCCGTCTGTGCCAGGCTGTCCGACATGACCTTCATTCCGTAGAGGAACATTCCGAGGCCGCCGATAAATTCGAAGAGCTGTCTGATCTGGTCCAATGTCATGGTTTCCATGTCCGAAGAGGCGTCTTTGTACACTGTATGTGGGGCGGCCGGCCGGGTATGACTGAAAGGGCGTCCTTCCTGCGGCCGGCCGGGACCGGATGGCGGAGCTTTTTGGGGATTCCGGGGAATTTTATGGGAAAATCTTTTGGAAATTCGGGAAAATACTTGCATTCGCCCATTGGACGTGTTAAACTTATAAGGCTGAAAAATTGTCACGCAGATGGACTTTTACGGACGGTGCCGGGTGTTCCGGTCTCCGGGAAGACGGAAATCTGCGGAAGTTCAAACCAAATGGAGGAAAGAGACATGAGCGTTATTTCAATGAAACAGCTGTTAGAAGCAGGCGTGCACTTCGGACACCAGACGAGAAGATGGAACCCTAAGATGGCCCCTTATATCTATACCGAGAGAAACGGTATTTATATCATCGACCTTCAGAAGTCCGTGGGCATGGTGGACGACGCTTACAAGGCGGTGGCGGACATTGTCGCCGACGGCGGCACCATCCTTTTCGTGGGAACCAAGAAGCAGGCCCAGGATGCCATCCAGGCGGAGGCTGAGCGCTGCGGCATGTATTATGTCAATCAGAGATGGCTGGGCGGCATGCTCACCAACTTCAAGACCATCCAGAGCAGGGTCCAGAGGCTCCGCACCATTGAGAAGATGGCGGAGGACGGCACCTTCGACGTGCTGCCCAAGAAGGAAGTCATCGCCCTCAAGAAAGAGTGGGAGAAGCTGGAGAAGAACCTGGGCGGCATCAAGGATATGAAGAGACTGCCCGATGCGATCTTTATCGTAGATCCCAAGAAGGAGAGGATTTGTGTCCAGGAGGCTCACGCACTGGGCATCACTCTGATCGGCATCGCAGATACCAACTGCGACCCGGAAGAGCTGGATTACGTGATCCCCGGCAACGACGATGCGATCCGTGCCGTGAAGCTGATCGTCTCCAAGATGGCGGACGCCGTCATCGAGGCAAAGCAGGGCGAGGAAGTGACAGAAGGCGCAGCAGAGGACGGGGAAGCCGAGGAAGCGGCAGAGGCGTAATCTGCGGAGAGGCTTTGCGGCGAAAGAAGCTGCAACAGGCTTGCAATAAACAGGCATTGGCCTGAGCAGCGCAGGTACATTGGCCTGCGGCAGCGGAGTAAGGTTCTTTAATCATAGAAAGGATTAGATAGATTATGGCAGCGATTACAGCAGCAATGGTAAAAGAGTTGAGAGAGATGACCGGGGCCGGCATGATGGACTGCAAGAAGGCGCTTGCGGCTACGGACGGGGATATGGATGCGGCGGTGGAGCATCTGAGGAAGAACGGACAGGCCAAGGCCGAAAAGAAGGCCAGCAGGATTGCGGCGGAGGGTATTGTCAAGACCGTGATCGACGGCAGCAGGGCCGCTATCGTGGAGGTCAATTCCGAGACGGATTTCGTGGCAAAGAATGCGGACTTCCAGGCATACGTGGCGGAGGTTGCGGCCCAGGCCGTGGCTTCTGACGCAGCGGACGTGGACGCTCTTCTGGAGGAGGCTTGGCAGGCCGATTCTTCTAAGACTGTGAAGGAAGTTCTGGTGGAGAAGGTTGCCGTCATCGGCGAGAACCTGAAAATCAGACGTTTCGAGAAGGTCGTGGAGGAGAACGGCTGCGTGGTGGATTACATCCACATGGGCGGCAAGATCGGCGTTCTGGTGGACATTGAGAGCGACGTGGTCAACGATGCCGTCAAGGAGATGGGCAAGAACCTGGCCATGCAGATCGCAGCCCTTCGCCCTAAGTACACCGACAGAAGCGAGATCAGCGAGGAATACATCGCCCATGAGAAGGAGATTCTCATGGCCCAGATCCAGAACGATCCCAAGGAGTCCCAGAAGCCTGCCAAGGTGATCGAGGGCATGGTGAACGGCCGCATCAACAAAGAGCTCAAGGAGATCTGCCTGGTGGACCAGGTATACGTGAAGGCCGAGGACGGCAAGCAGACCGTCGGCAAGTATGTGGAAGAGGTCGCCAAGGCAAACGGCACCAAGATCACGGTCAAGGGCTTCGTCCGCTATGAGACCGGCGAGGGCCTGGAGAAAAAGAGCGAGAACTTTGCCGAGGAAGTGGCAAAGCAGATGGGAATGTAACACCAATTTCATAAAAGTAAGAAAAACGCTGGAAACCCGCATGTTTCCAGCGTTTTTTGCGTTTTGGGCTGTTATTTTCAGACGAATGAAATTGGGGATTTTTACGGGGAAATTGGTAAAAAGCTGGTACGAAAATTGGTAAAAACGGTTTACCAACTTTCGGGTGCGAAGTTTGCAGGTTTTTTATACAGAGATTTATACAGGGGAGGGATACCTTCCCTTTTATTAATGAAGGCGAAATGGAAAAGCCGTTTTAGAGTATACAGTAAACCTAACAAAGAAAAGGAGAACAGTATGGAATTGATTGAAATGAGTGTTGTAATGGGGAAGAATAGGATGATTCAGCTTCCGGAGGAAGAGGTGAGGGTCATGGGATTAAAAGAGGGCGATGAATTGTGCCTGTCATATGTGACAGATCGGGAAGGTGGGAAAGAGAATCAGGTGCGGGAATTTCTTGTGGAGAATAGAATATAATTCCTGACCACGAGTACCTGTTATGTGATATGGATGACGACCAGAAGTGATTCCTATGACGGGAGCAACACTTCTGGTTTTTTATTGTCTTAAAGAGGATAAAGGAGGGAACCAGCAGAGAAGAAATGAGTGGAAAAAATAGAATTATAGTAGAAAAGGATGAAATGCAGGCATCCTTGCCCATGAGTGATGCCTGGATGATGCGTTTAAAAAAGCCGAGCTATTGTGACATATTTCTGCCCCTGTATTCTGCCCGGTGCCTGACGGTTGAAGCCGGAGGGCTGGAGCTGAGGGAGAAACTTCCGCCGGGCGTATGGGTTCAGGAGATGAATCTGTTGGCTTTTATCCTCCAAAAGTTTGATACGCAGCAAATGGAACAGTTTCAAAAGATGGTTTTGCCAGTTACCAGAACGTATCCGGGTGAACTGATAAACTATGCGCTGGCCATCTGTCCGGAAGCGGCAGGATTTGAAAGGGGCGACCATTTTCATCCTCAGTATACAGGGGAAAACCTGTTTGATCTTATGGAATATAAGCGTTTTCAGGACTGGAGGCAGGAGCATGCCTCTTTTCAGATCGCCAAGTTCTATTTTCCAGTAGAGGTGTCCTGGAAGCCAGAGCATAGTTTCAGTGCTATTGAATTAACCCCTGCAGAGGCAGTCGCCTATCAGCCGCAAATATCAGAAATGATCGCCAGATGTATCCGACCGGAGAGCTGCTGGTCTGATTGGGAAGGATACGACAGACTTTTTGAACTGACGCCTTATAAAGGACATGGGCTCTTGTATGAACGCCCGGATGTGGAGATCCGGAATGGGGAACTGTGGGGCGTGGTCGTTGCCGGAGTAAGCAGGAAGCTTACGGAAATCGATAAAGACGTCTTAAAAGATCATTTTGATGGAGGCATATGGGAGGGGTGGGGGGAACATTCCCTGGCGGTTCAGGTTCCGGGAGGGAGTCTGCAATTGTTCTTATCTGACTGTACTAAGGTTTTCCAACAGGCAGAGGGGGAACTGGTATTGACAGAACGGGAGATGTTCTGCTGCCAGGCGCCCCATCTCAAATCCCGTTTATCGTATATGGACGGATGGGAACCGGATTTTCGAGGGGAAAGGGAGTATGGGAAGGAGCATGCGATCTGGCTGGAGCTTTTAAAAGACCGGAGACGGGTGAGGATTCCGCTTCCGGCAGAGGACAGCAGAATCTTGGAAGAGATCAGAAGGAGCAGCGTAAATCCAGGGGAGTTTTTGCGTATCAGGATAAAAACAAGAGATAGGCTTTCCCTTTATAATGGCAGGGTTTCTGAATCTGACATTCCGGTATTGAACCAGATAGGGGAACGGATTCAGGGAATGCACGGGGATAGGAAAAAGAAATTTTATGAAATCCTTCTGGATAAAAAATGGGGCAGCAGAAACCGGGTGCAGGGTCTTTGGGAGATATTGGAAGCTTTTTCCGGAAATGGGGAAGGAGCATATGAAGCAGAATCAATGGGGATGAGATAAAATAGTAATGAAAATATGTAGAAGAAGTATTAGACATTCGATAATTAGAAATCGGAGGGGGGAAGAGGCAGGAGATAGGTTTTTGAATAGCGGTAATTCTGGTAGCTGCTGTTAACTGATTATGAAACAGATTTGAGGATGAATTATTGAGAAATATAAATTGTTTGTGGAAATTAGAAGATTTTGTAGTGGAAATATGATATAATGTTTTTAGAAAGGATGCGAATAAGATGTATTTATCGTTAAAACAACATGATTTATTTCGTACATTGCTTATGGGGTTTGAGGTTCCTTTTCGATCATTTGTTTCTGAAATTATTTTAAATAGTTATGATACATATGAGAAATTTAGGAATACATTGATTGCAAAGAAAAATGTTTTATCGTCTTCTGATCCTATTTTTTTAAGAAACACATTACCGCAAGTTTGTTCAGATGCGAAATGTAAGAAATTATATGATAGCCTTATGACAGCAAACAATAATAAGGGAGTAAATGTTATTGTTATAGATCAAGATGTTCCGATGGTTGGAGCATTGAATATCGTATCAATGGCTTTTTTAGAAGATTTCTCGGAATTATATCTTTTAGTTGGTGGTTATACAGCATATTGTACTTTAGCTGAAAAATATAGATATGCTAGAAATAAATTAGATCACCCTGGTTGCAAAACATTAGAAGATACAGATTTAATTCCGGTATTGTCATTTGTAAAAGATATTGTTACTTTTTTGGATATAGCATATTTTGGACAGAAAGGCAAGGAGGAACTTTTAAAGGAAATAAATATTTTGCAAAATAAGAAACTTAGAATACCGATTTCTAAACATAATTTTTCAGAAATGCCTTATGGTGAATCAAAAATTGTATGTAGACAAAATGAAATTGAATATTTAAAAAAATTTATCTGTGGGAATCCCGGAGATTTAAGAAAACAGCACTCTTGTTGTGTATATGGTTATGGTGGCGTAGGTAAAACAGCATTAGTTTTGGAAGTGGCTAAAGAAATAGTACAGGATCTATGGGACGAAGACTCATTAAATGAATATGAACCTCATTATATTTTGTTTTTTTCTGCAAAAAGAACCAAGCTAGATATTACGTCAGCTAGTGGAAAAATTATTGAACAGCGTATTCATAGGTATTTTGAAACAGCAGAGGATTTGATAAATCTTATTCATAAAGCTTTAGAATTGGACGATTTTCGTGAATTTCATAAAGAGGGAATTATTATAGTTGATAATCTGGAATCTCTTGCAAAGAAAGAACGGAGTAAAATCAAATACTTCATTGAATCGCAGACACCAGCAGAAATGCAATTTTTAGTTACATCTCGTAATAGTGAAGAATATGAAATGAATTATAAATTATCGGGATTTGAGAAAGAAACAGGCGTTAATTTTATTAATCAATATATTCTTGAAAATATTTTAGATCTTGAGTTAAATTCAACTGAAATTGGAGAATTATTAACACTGGCAAAAGGTAATACATTAGTCTTGGTACTTTGCTTACGTAGATTAAGTCAACGTTTATCTAGTATTAGTGGACTGCGTTCAGAGTTTTCAAGTGTAAATGCATGGAAAAATATCCGAAATAGTTTAAAAAACTTTCCAGGAAATGCATATGAAGTTATAAGTGAATTTATGTTTAAAGATACATTTGAAGAAATAGAAACAGTTTTTGTAGATGATGCACTATTGTTTTATAAAGTTCTTAAAATTTTTGCGGTTTATCGGGATGATAGTATTGACATAAACACTATTTGCTTATTGTCAAAAGAAGCTTATCCACGGGTTGAGGCGGTAACAGATACTCTTTGCAATTATCTTATTTTGGAAAAGAGTGGAGAACAATATAACCTTAATAGTTTTGCTGAAAAATATATTATAAATAGATTCATGCCAGATGCGGCTACTTTTAATGAATTATCAATAGAAATAAAACAGAGAGAGAATCAGGTAAGGAAAGCTTTAGAGGAGCTTGATTTTGATATAAGAAATCGCCCAGAGTTGGGAAAAATTTTAAGAGATTGGTGTATTTTATCAGATAGTGATAGGATTACAGCAGCAAATATGTATCGTTGGTATGGAGAAGCGAAGAGAGAATGTAATAAAGATAGTAGGTTTAGAGCACAGGCAGTAGTTGAAGATGTAATTAAAGCTAGTAAAGAAGCAGAAGAGATTACAGCACATCCTTATGTAAAATATCAAAAGGCTAGAATATTAAGGTTGATTGATAGTTCGAAAATTTTAAATGAAGCCCATACTAAAGAAATTGTAGAAGGATTTAGAAACGCTATATTTGTTATTAAAACGGTAGAGCAATATTCAATGATTCAAAATACAAAGTCATATGCCTCTCTATTGTGGTTATTTGGACAGTATTTGTCGGATATTGATCAAAAAGAAGAGTCTATTCGATATCTTGAAGAAGGGCGAATAGCTTTTGAAACTATGAAAATTGAAGACAAAGAGTACTATCAATGTATCACAAAATTAGGAACTATATATTTGGACTATTTTGAAGAAGATAAAAAAAATCATAAAAAATATTTGGAGATGGCACGTGAAATTAACAACATATTACAAAAATCATTTAAAAAAATAGGAAAATCTAAAAATTTTGCGACTATATTAAAACAACGAATTCAAAATTATAAGAATTATTAAAAACATTTTATATTTTATATGGAGGTTAAAATTACCAATATAAAAAATCGTAATTAAATTAACAACGTACTCCCCGGCATTTGTATCTTTTGCAAAAGCCGGGAATTTTTTTGTTTGGGAAGGAGAAGGAATGTATTTTTACGAAGAGGTTTCCCTCCGCACCCTGGAACGGACCATGCAGGAGGTCCCGGATTTTCTGCCCAGGGGACAGGGTATCCGGATTTTGTGCCAGACGGAATGCATGGTCAGGGAGTGTGGCAGTATGGACCGGAAGGAACTGGTAATGGAGGTTATGTCGAACATTCGGTACCCGCCGCTTTTTGAACGGCTGGGCCGGTACCTGGGAGAGGACGGGAGGAAGCTGATGGATTTTAAACATGAAAAGCACCGCATGACTTTTGAAAGGGCGGTGGAAAAGAAGAACCAGAAAAATGCTGCTTTGATGTCCGCCTTGTATCTGTTGACGGCCGATCACCGGCTGTGGCGGGCGGCGGAGGGGGCTGTTCGGAGGAACCGGGTCTGTTTTGAACAGATTCGCTTAAAAGGCAGTACGGAAGAGGGCTATGCCCTCTACTGTGCGGCCAAAGATTTATACCTAGGGACAAAAAACCTCACGGTACGGGATCTTGCCGACCCGGAGGTGATTACGCCAAAGCTGTTTGGGCTGATCTGTAACGGGATGGCAGTCCGCCGGTTTGGCGTGGAGGCTATCCGTTCTCATGAGGGAAGGAGGAATGAGAATTGATTTATGTAAAAATCTCCAACAGGGGAAAAGAGGACCGTATCCGGTTTCCCTGTACAGAGGGAGAACTGTCCCGGAAGTTGGAAGAGATCGGCGCATACGGGGGACAGGAGGCTCCTCATTTTTATATTGAGAAGGGAATCGTTCCCAAAGAGCTTGCTGTTTTGGAAGGGCTGTATGCAGACCTGGATGCGTTAAACTATCTGGCAAAACGGCTGGATGGGATGGAAGAGGTGGAACGGGAACAGTTTTTTGCAGCCATGGAGACGGGGCCGGAATGGGACCTGAAAGGATTAATCAACCTGACCTTTAATCTCTCCCGTTATACGGTTATCAGGCGCCTGGACAACCTGGCGGAGGTCGGCAGGACCCATCTTTTGACGCTCTATGGCGGACTGGCACAGGGAGAACTTCTGAATGAAGAACGGCTGACAAAAATCGGGAGGGAACTGCTCTCCTCCGGTCAGGGGAGGGTGACCAGCCACGGACTCGCCTTTTTTAACAAGGAAATACCCTTCTGGGAGGCTTATGATGGGAGGACGTTTCCAGCCTATGACTATGTGGGGGATGCCTTGCTCCACGTGACTGCCTGTTATCAGGGAAAGAGTGAGACTGTATACCTTCCGGAGGAAGATCTGGCGCTCAAAAAATCCCTTGTCAGGATTGGTGCGGAATCCTTCTCTGACTGTGCAGTGTATTTGGAGGGGGGAACTCTTAACCGCAAGGACTGGATATATCGTATATGGGACATGATTCAGTCGGAAGGGCTTTATGAGGTGAATGGGCTGCTTGGCCTGCTCCGGGATTTTTCGGAAGAGGAATGGGACAAGTTAAAGGTACTCATCGAGTATGCCGGGATGGAGGATTGTGCAGGCATTGCAAAGCTGGCGGAATGCATGGAGCAGTTTACCTTTATCCGGGGAGTCTGTACGGTCAAAGAGGTCGGACAGTTTCTGGTCCGGCAGGGAGGGGCGTGGGAGGCAGATCCGGCGCTGGAGCCGTTTTTGGATCTGGAGCGGTTTGGGACCTATGTGGCGGAAGAGAGGCATGGGAGGTTTGTGTCCGAAGGGTTTGTGTATTACAGCGGCCCGGAGGCTGTGGAGGAAGTCCTTGGCTGGCTGAAAAGCGGGGATGGGCTGACGCTATCCGAAGGGATGTGAACAATGAATATAGGAGAAACATATCCGCTGCTGATCGGACATTCGCCTGGGGGACTCAAACTCCTGAACGATATCCGGGAGGTTGCGGATTTCATTTGCCAGTATGGGCAGTATGGTGATCTGGTCATCACAAAGGAAGATGGGACATGGTTTCTCAACACCTTTGGCATTTATATTGACCGGATTGCCGATATGGCCTATCGGGAAGCGTTGCTTAAGGTGCTGGTTCCCATGCAGATGGAACTGGATGGGACCAATGCCATTGACGGGCCGGATGAAACGGAGCCGGGACAGGAGAGGGAGGAAGAGTGTATGAATGAATGGGAACGTCTGCACAGACAGGCTGAGCGGTACCGGAAGGAGTATCCGCCCGGCACGAGGATTCTGCTTTCTCATATGGGAGATGATCCATGGCCGGTGAAGGAGAACATAAAGGGGACGGTACGGGCCGTTGACGATATCGGCACGCTGCACTGTTCTTTTGATGACGGCCGGTCGCTGGGGCTGATTCCCGGTGAGGATCGTTTCCGGAAGCTGACGGAAGCGGAAATGGCAGAAGAACACAGGGAAAGCATGGATGGGGAAGGAGCTCCTGTTCTTGGAATGTAGGAGGAAACCGGATGGAGATCACAGTGGAAATCGAAGAACCGTTATGGGGATTGCTTCTGCTCCAGGCGGCAGAGGAAGAGCTTCCGGTGGAAGAGATTGTGGAACGTGCAGTCAGGAATTATGGGAAAGGGGATGAGAACATTGCCCGCAGATGGAAAGAAAGGAATCACGGTTAAAGTAGATGAATCGCTCCACGCAGAAGTGCGGCAGGCGCTGGAAAGTCAGGGTATGACGATGTCGGAGTTTGTGTCATTGGCTTTAAAGGAGTGGCTTCATCCGAACATGCAAAGGAAGGGGGAAACAACGATGGGAAACATGAGGACGCTGGCCTTTCAGGTGCCGGAAGATTTATTCTGGAAAATCAAGGATTATCTGCAGAGAAACAAAATGACGCAGAAAGACTTCGTAATCGGGTTGATTGAGGCGGAGCTGGAACGGGATCTGGCAGAACGGGAGGGATTGGAAGAGGCGCCGGGGATTCCGGAGGAAATGGTATCTGAGGAGGCAGAGACTGTGTCAGAAGAGTCCGAAGGTGTCTGGGAAGATCCGGAGGAGCCTGCTCTGGAAGAAGCTGTGTCGGAGGAACCTGGAGATGTTTCGGAAGAGTCCGGAGATGTCTCGGAAGGTCTGGAGGAGCCTGTTCTGGAAGAAACGCCGGAGATTTCGGAGGAAACAGTATCTGAGGAAGAAGAGACTGTGCCGGAAGAGTCCGGAGATGTCTCGGAAGGTCCGAGGGAGTCTGTTTCGGAAGAGGAGGAGATGGAAGATGAAGAGGAAGGCATGGGGCTTTCCATGGGAATGTGAGGGGGAATGGAACGTATGCAGACGAGAGGTGGGAATTGGAGAAAGTAAAACGAATCGAGGCGGAGGCGCTTCGCCAGATGGAGGGAAAGGAAGGGCTTATCCTGCAAGGCTGCGGGGGTAATCTCAGTGAGTGGGTGGAGGGAATCAACGACCTGCTGAGAGAAGAGGGGATTCTGTTAGAAAGCACGGAATTCTCAGAGAACGACTGCCTGGCTTTTGTGAATGACGGGCTTACCTGCCTGCTGTTTCCGTTTTCAGGGAAGGTGAAGCTTGATATGGGAAGGCTCGCCGTCTGGCGGATCGTGACCTATGAAGGGTTCGGCGGTACCTGGCTTTCCGATTATGTGGAGAACCGGCTGAGCGTATCTGTGGGTGGGGAACCGGCTTCCGAAGAAAAGGGGATGGACATGCAGCCATGAGCTGCGGAAAGGAGGAAAAATTTCCAATGAAAAGTCCGGTATCCAGAGTGGGAAATAAAACAGCCCTTCTCCCCGTCCTCTATGCATTGTTTCCGGTAACCTACGGCCGGTTTATCGATGTGTTCGGAGGCTCCGGAAGCGTGCTTCTTGGAAGATCGGAAGAGCACAC
>CAJUOF010000030.1 GCA_910587905.1 uncultured Lachnospiraceae bacterium | reverse complement strand
CTCTTCCGATCTCCGCAAGGCGTGTGAAATGGCAGCCCAGGGAGCCGAAGATCACCACGGGATACCTGGCCCGCTATGCGAACCTGGTGACATCCGGAAACACCGGGGCGATCCTGCGAGACAAATATTGAGAAGGTAATTGCGAAACATAAAATTGAGAGAATATTCTGTCAATATGTCCGTCCAAAGCCTGCTGCGCCAACCGTTCCAGCAAGCCCAGAACCGCAGAAGGCACTCGAGAAAGAGTCTCTCCTGCCTTCCCTGGTCTTGCTTCCACGGCGCAGAGGGCTTTTCCCGGAAATATTGCCAGAATATTCAACAAGTCTTTGGGTTTCGCAATTACCTACTTGAGTTTCCATATACAAGGAGGAGAATTACTATGAAATTAACAGGTGCGGAGATCGTGGTGGAGTGCCTGAAAGAGCAGGGCGTGGATACCGTGTTCGGCTATCCCGGCGGCACGATCTTAAATATTTACGACGCATTGTATAAGCATTCCAATGAGATCAACCATATTTTGACGTCCCACGAGCAGGGAGCGTCCCATGCGGCCGACGGTTATGCCAGGGCCACGGGAAAGGTGGGCGTCTGCCTGGCCACCTCCGGCCCCGGGGCCACCAACCTGGTGACGGGGATCGCCACAGCCCAGATGGATTCCGTCCCCATGGTGGCGATCACGGCCAACGTGGCGGTGAACCTTCTGGGGCGGGACACCTTCCAGGAGGTGGACATCGCCGGAGTGGTGATGCCCATCACCAAGCACAGCTTTATCGTCAAGGACGTGACGAAGCTGGCGGACACCATCCGCAGGGCCTTCCGCATTGCGGCGGAGGGACGGCCCGGCCCGGTGCTGGTGGACGTGACCAAGGACGTGACGGCGGCGGAGACAGAATACACGCCGGCGAAGCCCTCCCCGGTGCTTCCCAAGGTGAATACGATCAAGGAGGACGCCGTTTCCAGGGCGGTGGAGCTGATCGAGAAATCCAAACGCCCCTACATCTTCGTGGGCGGCGGTGTCAGCATTGCGGGGGCCTCGGAGGAACTCATGGAAT
Source organism: uncultured Lachnospiraceae bacterium (assembly GCA_910587905.1). Classification (GTDB taxonomy): domain Bacteria; phylum Bacillota; class Clostridia; order Lachnospirales; family Lachnospiraceae; genus Lientehia. The sequence continues at coordinate 11,769 of CAJUOF010000030.1, read as the reverse complement.
TCGTGGAGAAGGTGGATGCCCCGGTGGCGGATACGCTGATGGGCAAGGGCGCCTTCCCCGGGGAGCATGAGCGCTACACCGGCATGGTGGGCATGCACGGAACCAAGACCTCCAATTTGGGGATTACGAAGAGCGACCTTCTGATTGCCGTCGGCACTAGGTTCAGCGACCGGGTGACGGGCAATACGAAGCGGTTTGCCAGGGATGCGAAGGTGCTCCACATCGACGTGGATGCGGCGGAGATCAATAAGAACATTGTCAGCGACGTTTCCGTGGTGGGCGATGCCAAGGCCGTCCTTAAGATTTTGAATGAGCGGCTCAATAAGCAGGACCATCATGAGTGGGTGGCGGAGATTGAGGCCATGAAGGAGAGGCATCCCCTGACCTATCCCCAGGATGCGCTGACCGGCCCTTATGTGGTGGAGACCCTGTACAGGGTGACGAACGGCGACGCCATCATCACCACGGACGTGGGACAGCATCAGATGTGGGCGGCCCAGTTCTATAGGTATAAGGAGCCCAGGACCTTCATCACCTCCGGCGGTCTGGGAACCATGGGCTACGGCCTGGGGGCGGCCATGGGTGCGAAGATGGGACGTCCGGACAAGGCGGTGTTCAACATTGCCGGGGACGGCTGCTTCCGTATGAACATGAACGAGGTAGCGACGGCGGTACGCTCCAATATCCCGGTGATCGAGATCGTCATCAACAACCACGTGCTGGGCATGGTGCGGCAGTGGCAGACCCTGTTCTACGGAAAGCGCTATTCTTCCACGATCCTCCAGGACAAGACGGATTTCGTGAAGGTGGCCGAGGCCATGGGTGCCAAGGGAATCCGGGTCACGAAGAAGGAAGAGGTGGAGCCGGCCATCAGAGAGGCCATGGCGGCGGGAGGACCCGTGGTCATCGACGTGCAGATTGACTGCGACGACAAGGTGTTCCCCATGGTTGCGCCTGGCGGAGCCATCGAGGAGGCCTTCAATCAGGAGGATTTGGATGCAAAGCAGGCCTGAGAACCATCCAAAAGCATAAAAATCAATAAAAAATGTTAAAAATTTGACCGGGTGGCTTTACAGCCGCCCGGCCTTTGTACTATACTAGTACAGTGCTGCCTGTCGGTATCAGGCAGTGCTTGATTTCGGGCGAAAGCGTCCGGTTTGAAGGAGGATTCGGATATGAGCAGAGTATATAATTTTTCCGCCGGCCCGGCGGCACTTCCGGAGGAGGTTTTAAGGGAAGCGGCGGAGGAGATGCTGGATTATGCGGGCACAGGGATGTCCGTGATGGAGATGAGCCATCGCTCCAAAACCTACGACAAGATCATCAAGGATGCGGAGCGGGATCTCAGGGACCTGATGGGGATCCCGGACAATTACAAGGTGCTGTTTTTGCAGGGGGGCGCCCATCTCCAGTTCGCCATGGTGCCCATGAATCTGATGAAGAAGGGCACTGCCGACTATATCGTGACCGGAAACTGGGCGAAGAGGGCCTTCAAGGAAGCGGCGAAGTATGGGAAGGCCAACTGCATTGCTTCCAGCGAGGATCAAAATTTTAACTATATCCCTGACTGTTCTGACCTTCCCGTCAGCGAGGATGCGGATTACGTCTATATCTGCCAGAACAACACCATTTACGGGACCCAGTTCCACGCCCTTCCCGACACCAAGGGGAAGATGTTGGTGGCGGACGTGTCCTCCTGCTTCCTGGCGGAGCCCATGGACGTGGAGAAGTACGGGATGATCTACGGCGGCGTCCAGAAGAACATCGGCCCGGCCGGCGTGGTGATCGCGATTATCCGGGAGGATTTAATCACGGAGGAAGTCTGGCCGGGAACGCCCACCATGCTCCGGTACAAGACCCACGCCGACAAGGATTCTTTATACAATACGCCGCCGGCCTACGGGATTTACATCTGCGGCAAAGTGTTCAAGTGGTTGAAGAAGATGGGCGGACTTGAGGCCATGAAGGAGCGCAATGAGAAGAAGGCGGCGCTGCTCTACGATTATCTGGACGGGAGCGGTCTCTTCACGCCCACGGTCACGGATAAAGGCTCCCGTTCTTACATGAACGTGGATTTCGTGACCGGCGACAAAGAGCTGGACGCGGAGTTTGTGAAGGCGGCGGAGGCCGCGGGATTTTCCGGGCTCAAGGGCCACAGGAGCGTCGGCGGAATGCGGGCCAGCATCTATAACGCGGTGACGGTCGAGGCCGTGGAAGCGCTGGTGAAGTTTATGAAGGACTTTGAAGAGACACATAGGAGGTAATGGGCGTCCGCTTTTCGGCGGACGCGGGACATCGTGGAGGAGAACAGAATGAAAAGAAAGATTCACTGCCTGAATCCGATTTCTAAAAAGGGGCTCAGGCTGTTTTCGGAGGATTATGAGTTGACGGAGCGCCTGGAGGAGGCGGAGGGCGTTCTGGTGCGGAGCGCATCCATGCATGAATTGGAGTTTCCGGGAGGGCTGGAGGCCATCGCCAGAGCCGGGGCCGGAGTCAACAACATTCCCCTGGACAAATGCACGGAGCGGGGGATCGTGGTCTTCAACACGCCGGGGGCCAATGCCAACGGCGTGAAGGAACTGGTGCTGGCGGGTATGCTGATGGCGGCCAGGGACATCCACGGCGGCATCGAGTGGGTGGAGCAGAACAAAGAGGACTCCAACATCAGCAAGGACATGGAGAAGAGCAAGAAGATGTTCGCTGGGACGGAGATCATGGGCAAGCGCCTGGGCGTGATCGGTCTAGGGGCCATCGGAGTCCGGGTGGCCAATGCGGCCGCGGACCTTGGCATGAGAGTCTATGGCTATGACCCTTTCCTCTCGGTGGATGCGGCATGGCAGATGACCCCCTTCATCAAGCATGTGACAAACCTTGACGAGATCTATAAGAAGTGCGATTACATTACCGTGCATGTGCCGCTCCTTGACGCCACCAGGGGCATGATCAACAAGGAAGCCTTTGGGAAGATGAAGGACGGCGTGGTCATTCTCAACTATGCCCGTGACCTTCTGGTCAATGACGACGACATGCTGGATGCCTTAAAGAGTGGGAAAGTCCACCGTTACATGACGGATTTCCCCAATCCCAAAGTGACCCACATGCCCGGCGTGATCGCAACCCCCCACCTGGGGGCTTCCACGGCGGAGTCGGAGGATAACTGCGCGGAGATGGCGGTCAAGGAGCTTATGACGTATCTGGAGACCGGTTCCATCCGCAATTCGGTGAATTATCCGTCCTGCGAGATGCCGCCCTGCAGAGGGGCCTGTCGCTTGTGTATCTTCAACGTGAATAAGCCCAACATGATCGGGCAGTTTGCATCTGTGCTGGCGGAGGAGGGAGTCAACATTCCCGACATGCAGAACAAGAGCCGGGGTGAGGTGGCCTATACGATCATGGATGCGGACCAGGAGGTCTCCCAGAGGGTTGTCGACCGGCTGATGGAGATTGATGGCGTGTACAAGGTGCGGGTGATACCCAATAGCCGGCTGTAAGTGCATGCCTGCTTAGGCGGCGGGCTTACGCCTGTCAGGATATCAAATCGAAGAATAGGAAAGTTGTATACGGAAAGCTCTGTGATTGCCGGTTGGCAGTTGCAGGGCTTTCAGGATAAGGAGAAAGGTCATGGCAATTGTAAAGCCATTTATATGTTTACGACCGGAGACTTCCGTGGTTTCCAAGGTGGCGGCTCTTCCCTATGATGTCTATAGCCGAGCGGAGGCGAAGCTGGAGGTGGAGAGGGAGCCCTTTTCTTTTCTTAAGATTGACCGGGCGGAGACAGGACTTCCGGATGAGGTGGATACCTACGATCCTCGCGTCTATGAGCGGGCCAGAACGCTCTTGGAGGAAATGACGGCCAACGGGATTTTTGTGCAGGAAAAGTTCCCCTGCTATTATGTCTACGAACTGACCATGGACGGTCGCTCCCAGACGGGAATTGTGGCCTGCTCGTCGATTGATGATTACGCCGGGAATGTGATCAAAAAGCATGAGAACACCAGGGCAGAAAAGGAGGAGGACCGGGTCCGCCACGTGGATATCTGTGACGCCCAGACCGGTCCGATCTTTTTGGCTTACCGGGCCAGGACGGACATCAATGCTATCGTGGCGGAGGCGAAAGAGACGCCTTCTCTCTATGATTTTACAGCCGTTGACGGGATTCGCCATGTGGTCTGGAGGATTGACGGGAGGAGGCAGGTAAAAGCGCTGGAGAAAGCCTTCGCCCAGGTGCCGAACACTTATATTGCCGACGGTCATCACCGGGCGGCTTCTGCGGTCCGGGTCGGCTTTCAGAGAAGAGAGGAGCATCCGAATTACAAAGGGGATGAGCCATACAATTATTTCTTGTCTGTGCTGTTTCCCGATGAAGAGCTGATGATTATGGACTATAACCGGGTGGTGAAGGACTTGAACGGTCTCTCGGAGGAGGATTTTCTGGAGCGGGTCCGGGCGGACTTTGAGGTCCAAAGCATGGGGAGCGAGCCGGTGCGGCCTGGGAAGAAGGGGGAGTTCGGCATGTACCTCTCGGACCGCTGGTATTTGCTTGCGGCGAGGCGGTCTCCCTGCGGCGATCCGGTGGCGGATCTGGACGTGTCCGTCCTTCAGGACACCCTTTTAGGTCCGATCCTTGGGATCGGCGATCCGAGAACCGATACGAGAATCGACTTTATCGGCGGCATCCGGGGGCTTTTGGAGCTTTCCCGCCGCTGCCATACAGACATGAAGGTGGCTTTTTCCATGTATCCTACCTCCATCGAGGAACTGTTTCAGGTGGCCGACGCAGGGAGGTTGATGCCGCCCAAATCCACCTGGTTCGAGCCGAAGCTTCGGAGCGGGATCTTTATCCACAGACTGTCGTGAAAGAAAATTCAAAGAGGTACATAAACGATGCAGGAACAGTGGCGTGTATATGGGAAGAAGGCGGATTTCAGAGGGATTTCGGAGCGGTTTGGCATCGACCAGGTGACAGCGCGGCTGATTCGGAATCGGGACATCAGTGAGACGGAGGATATCAAACTGTATCTCCACGGAACCCTGGAGGACTGCGATTCTCCGTTTTTGATGAAGGGGATGGAGGAGACGATAGAAACTTTAGGGAGAAAAATAAGTGGCGGCAAGAGCATCCGGGTGGTGGGAGATTATGATGTGGATGGAATTTGCGCCACCTATATTTTGGTTCAGGCGCTGGGACATCTGGGCGCCGAGGTGGACTATGACATTCCCGACAGGATTAAGGACGGATATGGAATCAATGTGCGGCTGATCGATGAGGCGGCGGCCGACGGCATTGATACTTTGCTGACCTGTGACAACGGGATCGCGGCGAAAAGCCAGATCGCCCATGCAAAGGAGCTGGGCATGACGGTGTTGGTGACGGATCACCACGAGGTTCCCTTCGAGGAGATGGAGGCGGGGGAAAAGAGGGAAATCCTGCCTCCGGCGGACGTGGTGGTGAATCCGCACCGGTCCGGCTGTAGCTATCCCTTTAAACTGCTCTGCGGGGCGGCCATCGCTTATAAGCTGGCTCAGGCCCTCTATGAGACCTTTGGAATTCCGAGGGAAGAGCTGTCTCCCTTTGTGGAGGCGGCGGCCTTGGCGACAGTGTGCGATGTGATGCTGCTTCGGGGAGAGAATCGGATCTTCGTGAAGGAAGGTCTTAGACGGATGGCGGATTCGCAGATTTTGGGACTGCGGACGCTCATCGAGGCGAACGGCTTGAATGCGGCGGCTCTCGGCTGTTACCATTTAGGCTTCATCCTGGGTCCCTGCCTCAACGCGGGGGGACGGTTAGACACGGCAAAGAAATCCTTGGCTCTGCTTCTTTCGGAGAAAAAATCTGAGGCGGAAAAGCTGGCTTGGGAGTTGAAGGAATTGAATGACAGGCGAAAGGATATGACGGCAAAGAGCGTAGAAGCTGCCATATATAATATAGAAGAAACAGGGATCAAACAGGACGATGTGTATGTGGTTTACCTGCCGGAATGTCACGAGAGCCTGGCGGGAATCGTGGCCGGAAAAATTCGGGAAAAATACAATCATCCCGTCTTTGTGGTCACAAAGGCGGAGGCGGGATTGAAAGGTTCCGGAAGAAGCATTGAGGCTTATTCCATGTACGAACATCTGGTTCGCTGTCAGGAATATTTGACAGCCTTCGGAGGCCATCCCATGGCTGCGGGGCTGTCCGTGCCGGAAGAAAATCTGGAAGCCTTTCGGATGGCCTTGAACAGAGACAGTGGCCTTTCGGAGGGGGATTTTGTCAAGCAGGTATGGATCGATGTACCGATGCCTTTCGCCTATGTGACAGAAGAGCTGCTCTCGGAGTTTCAGCTTTTGGAGCCTTTTGGCAATGGAAATGAAAAGCCTCTCTTTGCCCAGAAGGGATTGTTGGTCCGGCAAAAAAGTGTAATTGGGAAACATAAGAATGTGTTGAAGTTTCTGCTGTCGGACGAGCACGGGCTTAACATAGAAGGAATTATGTTCCGAAATGTACCAGAAACAGATGCTTTGGTTCGAGAAGGAGACCGGATCGCTGTCACCTATTATCCGGAGCTCCATGAATATATGGGGCGGCGAACCATGCAGATGCAGATATTAAGCTGTCAGTTGGGAAACCGTCTGGAGGCGGGCAAGAAAGCGATTGAGGGAAGAATGGCGATCGAGGGGAGAAAATAGCATTTTCGGTTGCCAATGGAATCCGGGGATATTATAATAGGAAGAGACGCGGAGGAAAAACCGCAGAAATGGAGGGGAAGACCATGAAGAAAATAGAAGAGTACGTGAGAAGCATTCCGGATTTTCCGGAGGAGGGCATTATTTTCCGGGATGTCACCTCGATTTTGCAGGATGCAGACGGCCTTCATCTGGCCATTGATCTTTTGCAGGAGACTTTAGAGGGGATCGATTTTGACGTGGTGGTGGGACCGGAGTCCAGAGGCTTTATTTTCGGTGTTCCCATTGCTTACAATCTCCACAAGGCCTTTGTGCCGGTGAGGAAGAAAGGCAAACTGCCCTGTGAGACTGTGGAGATGGAATATGAATTGGAATACGGAAGCGCGGTCATCGAGATGCACAAGGATTCCATTCAGCCTGGTCAGAGAGTGGTCATCATCGACGACCTGATTGCCACGGGCGGTACCATCGAGGCGATCACCAAACTGGTGGAGAGTCTTGGCGGAGAAGTGGTGAAGATCAGCTTCGTCATGGAATTGGCAGGTCTTAAAGGACGGGAGAAGCTGACAGGATACGATGTTTCCAGCGTGATTTGCTACGAAGGGAAATAAGCCGACGGTAAAATTATGAAAGAAAAGAAAATTCTTCTGAAAAAGAAACGAGGGCTCAGCACCACCAGAATCATCGCACTGGGCTTTGCAGCAGCGATCCTGGTGGGGGCCTTCTTTTTGATGCTGCCGATTTCCTCGGCAGACGGAACCTGGACAGATCCCATTGATGCACTGTTTACGGCGACCACCAGTATCTGTGTGACAGGGCTTGTGACGGTGACGACGGCGACCCATTGGAGCTTGTTCGGACAGGTGGTGATTCTCATTCTGGCGCAGCTCGGCGGCCTTGGCGTGATTACGGCGGCGATGTGTGTTCTGATCTTGGTGGGACGAAAGATCACGTTAAAAGACAGGATGCTGATCCAGGAAACCTATAATATGGATACCCTTTCCGGTCTGGTTAGGCTGGTGGTGCGGATTGTGAAGGGGACCTTCTTGCTGGAGGGAATCGGGGCTCTTTGCTATGCAACCGTGTTTATTCCTGAATATGGCTTTTTTCCGGGACTTTGGAAATCCATATTCAATGCGGTTTCCGCTTTTTGCAATGCAGGGATGGATGTGTTGGGGGAGACCAGTCTCCGCGCCTACGCCCAAAACCCGGTGATCAATATCACAACGATGCTTCTGATTCTTTTGAGCGGTCTCGGTTTTATTGTCTGGTGGAATCTCATTGACTCCTGGCGGGAACGGAAGGAGCATAAGCGGGGGTTTGTGGCGAATCTCACCATCCATACGAAGCTGGTGTTGATTATGACAACAGCCCTGGTGCTCGGTGGAGCCTTGCTGTTCTTTCTTTTCGAATACCGAAATCCGGCGACTATCGGAAACATGGACACGGGGAGCAAGGTGATGGCTTCGCTGTTTCAGTCGGTGACTACGAGGACCGCGGGTTTTGAGACCATTCCTCAGGCGAATTTGACGGAGGGTTCTACCCTTTTGACGATGATCCTGATGCTGATTGGAGGTTCCCCCGCAGGAACGGCAGGAGGGATCAAGACCACCACGGTGGGAATCTTGCTTCTGATTATGCTGTCCACAGTCCGAGGAAAGCGGGAGACGGAATTTATGAAGCGACGGATTTCGGCAGATTCGGGAAGGACTGCTCTGACAGTAGTGGGACTCGCGCTTATGGTGGTGATCGGGGCATCGTTTCTCTTGTTCGCCACGGATGGCCTGGAATTTAAAGATACGGTCTATGAGGTGATGTCGGCCATGGGGACGGTAGGGCTGACCAGGGGGATCACCTCCGGCTTGAGTGTCGCCGGAAAACTGGTTATCATCGTGGTCATGTACATTGGGCGGATTGGGCCGGTGACGTTGGCCTTGGCTCTGGCCATGAAACGGAAAGGGAAAGAGCAGAGTATTTCTCTTCCGGAGGAGCGCATCTTGATTGGATGAATTTTGACGTGTCCGAGCAGCACGTAAGAAATTTATTAAGATAAAAAGAAACAAAAAAATTTCACAATAAGACATAATGTGCCGTTATAGCAGATTTTGAATCATTTTGTCAGGAAAGGCGGACAAAAAATGGCGAAAAAGGAATTTGCAGTCTTTGGGCTGGGAGAATTTGGGAGTAGTATTGCGATCACACTGGAGGAAAGCGGCTGTCAGGTGTTGGCGGTGGACAGCAGGGAAGACCGGGTGCAGAACATTTCAGAGTATGTCACCCATGCGGCCTGTGCCAATGTGGCCGACCAGGCGGTGGTACGTTCCTTTGGAGTCCAAAATATGGACGGTGTGATCGTGGGGATCGGAGAAAATCTGGAGGCCAGCATTATGGCGACGATCTGCGCAAAAGAAAGCGGCGTTCCCTATGTGCTGGCCAAAGCCAACAGCGATATGCATGCGGCAGTGTTGAAAAAGGTGGGGGCCGACCAGGTGATTTTCCCGGAAAAGGCCACGGGAATCCGATTGGGGCGGAACTTGGCTTCCGGCAATTTCCTCGACACCATTGAGCTCTCCAAGAAATTCAGCATGGTGGAGATTGAGGTTCCTTCCAAATGGGTCGGTAAGAGCATCAGGGAGCTGAATCTTCGGAAAAAGGGAATCAATATCATTGCCAGAAAAGGTGACCTGGAGGACATTGTCCTGATCGTGGATCCGGACCGAGTCCTGGAAGGGCATGAGACCTTTATCATTATTGGAAGCAACAAGGATCTGGAACGGGAGCTTTTATGAGGATCGACAGCGCAAAAAGCAGTCAGGTAAAGCAGGTGGCAGCCCTTCAAAAAAAGGCGAGATATCGGAGAGAGCAGGGAGCTTTTGTTGTGGAAGGGATCAAGATGGTGCGGGAGGCTCCGCGGGAGAGGATCCTTTCTGTCTATGCTTCCGATTCCTTTCTGGAGCAGGGGGGCGAGGAAACGCTCCGGGGGATTTCGTTTACGGTGGTATCTGACCAGGCGTTTAAGGCCATGGCTGACACGCAGACGCCGCAAGGAGTTCTGGCTGTGGTGAAGGCCATGGAGTGGAAAAAAGAGGATTTTTCAGGAAAGGGAAGAGCGCTGCTGTTGTTTTTGGAAAATATACAGGATCCGGGTAACCTGGGGACCATGTTTCGGGCCGGGGAGGGGGCGGGAGTGACCGGCATCCTCATGAGCCGGGATGGGGTGGATGCTTATAATCCCAAAGTAGTTCGCTCCACGATGGGTTCCATTTACCGGATGCCCTTTGCAGTCTGCAATGACTTGTCGGATGTGCTGGGCAAATGTCACAAAGTGGGGATTGCCTCCTATGCGGCCCATCTTGGCGGAGAGAAGAATTACGAGGAGGCAGATTACGGAAAACCGTCGGCATTTCTCATTGGCAATGAGGCGGCAGGACTTTCGGAAAAACTTTCCTCTGCCGCCAATTTTTTAATAAAAATCCCGATGAAGGGGCAGGTGGAGTCCCTGAATGCGGCGGTGGCGGCATCGGTTCTCATGTATGAGGCGGCTCGCCAGAGACGGCAGCAATCGGGTTGAAACGAAGATCAGTCAACGACAAGGGCACTTTTCGCGGAGCACAGATACTTGTGTTTTGGGAAAAGTGCTTTTCTATATATAGTGTTTTTGGGAAATGACGGAGTCGGATGTCTATTCTTTTTTGTGCAGGAGACTGAAAAATCTGTAATAGAGCTAAAGTGGTGATGAAAAGTCGAAAAAGGGCGGAAAAAAAGAGCGAAGTGGGAAATGGTTGACAAATAGAAAAGTTGGTGTTATGATGACGGTGTAACAAAGTTGTAACAATTGACCCAGAGGCTTAATATTTCAGGCCAATGTGAGTCAGAATGGTTACAACAAGTCACAAGGAGGTGTACAATGTTAACCAGAAAGAGAAGCATCATTTTGTGCTTTATCATCGGTTCATTGCTTTGTACTCTGATTTCCTGTGGGAATCCGGACAGCGCGTCCGCAGGGGATGCCATGACGGTGGCGTCCGCAGAGGGGCCGCCGGAGTCACAAGGGGAAATCCAAGACATCAGGAAAACCTCACTGGAAGAAAATACGAGAGAAATTGTAAAGGCTACGATAAAGAGTACAGAAAGCGACAGTCAGCAAAGCGTAGAAGCTTCCGAAAGTCAGGAAGCACAGACGGAAGCCATGGCGGCGAGGATCGCCGGGGCATCTGTGAAGGGCGGCGCTGCAGATTACAAAACAACGGCACAAAATGGGCAGTCCGTACAGACGGACGGGGCACCGGCCGAGACGGCAGCTTTGGAGCCGGCGGAAACGCAGGCAGCAGATATCATTGCTCCGGAGCTGGAGAACAAGGTGGTCACCACAGTGACAGATACCTATCTGAATATTCGTTTGGAGCCTTCGGAGGACAGCGAGATTGTTGGGCGCTTGTATGAAGGAAGCGCCGGGGATGTCCTGGAGGTATCAGAGGGATGGACGAGAATTTCCTCCGGCGGTGTGGAAGGCTGGGTACACAATGAGTATGTGGTATCCGGTGAAGCGGCACAGAATTTTGCAGAGGAATCTCTGAGACAGGTTGCGACTGTCACAGAGGAGGGGGTCCGCGTGAGAGCGGATGCATCTTTGGATTCTCCCTGGGTCGGCATGGTGGATCTGAACGGGACTTATCCGGTTGTACCGGAGGAGCCGTCCGTGGAGGAAGAGACCGCTGAGCCCGAGACGGAAGTGATGCCGGAGACAGAAAGTGTGGCGGCGCCTGAGGCGGAGGAGACACCTGAGGTGCAGGAAGCTGTGGGACAGCAGATGGAACCTGATTCCCTTCCGGAGAGTTCGGAGACGGCTGAACCGGAGATGCCGGTGGCTTTGGAGGCACCGGTAGGGGCAGAAGCCCTGGTGATTCCGGAGACGGTGGAAGAGAGTATTCCTTCCAGTGAGCCGCCGGCAGAGACGCAGACCGTGGCAGAACAGCCCACGGAGACGCAGCCCGTAGAAGCAGAACTCAGATGGATTAAGATTATTTATGAGGAAGACAAAGAAGGCTATATCTGTGCGGATTATGTGACGACATCCTTTGTGCTTGGAAAAGCCAAGTCCAT
>CAJUOF010000029.1 GCA_910587905.1 uncultured Lachnospiraceae bacterium | reverse complement strand
ACCCGAAGCTCTCCCTGGTCCACAGGGGGATAGAGCTTGGCCGGAGGGAGCGGGTGGACTTCGTCCTGGCGGTGGGCGGAGGCTCGGCGATCGACACGGCGAAGGCCATCGCCCTGGGGATCCCCGATACGGGGGAGGTGTGGGATTTCTTTGATCATGTCAGGGAGCCGGAGAAGATCCTGCCGGTGGCGACGATCCTGACTTTGCCGGCCACCGGCAGCGAGGCCAGCCGGGCCACGGTGATCACCAAGGAGGACGGCCAGGTGAAGAAGGGATTGAACTTTCCGATTCTTCGCCCCGTATTCTCCATCTTAAACCCGGAGCTGACCTACACGCTGCCGCCTTACCAGACTGCCTCCGGGTGCGTGGACATCCTGATGCACACCCTGGAGAGGTTCTTTTCGAGGGGAAGCGGCAATGAGCTGACGGACCTGATTGCGGAGGCCGTGATACGGACCATTCTCAAAAACGCCCCCATTGCCCTCGAGAATCCCTCCGACTATCAGGCCCGCTCGGAAATCATGTGGGCGGGAACGGTTTCGCACTGTGAGCTGACCGGGCTGGGACTTCCGGGCGACTGGGCCTCCCACCAGATCGAGCATGAGCTGAGCACCGCCTACGGCGTGGCCCACGGAGCGGGACTGGCGGCCGTGTGGGGAAGCTGGGCCAGATACGCCATGGGGGAAGGGATGGACCGCTTCACCAAGTACGCAAGGGACGTCTGGGGGATCCGGACGGGGGACGACGATGGGGACGCCCGCTGTGCCATCGAGAAAACGGAGGAATTTTTCCGGTCGATCGGAATGCCGGTCTCCATCCCGGAGCTGATCGGAAGGCCCGTGAGCGAGGAGGAGATCAAGACCCTCGCCCACAAATGCACCTTCCTGGGAAAGCGCACCATCGGAAACTTGGTGGTGATGCGGGAGCCGGAGATCGAGGCCGTGTACCGGATGGCGAATCACCATGAAAGGATTGGAGGCTTTTATGTACGAGAATAAAAATTTCACGGGTCCCGGTGCCGTTCACCGTCGGGCGACTTACAAGGGCTGCGGATATGATCCGGAGGACATGAACCGCCCCCACATCGGGATTGCCAGCACCTTTAACGAGGCCTCCCCCGGCCATGCCCATCTGGGCCCCCTGATCAAGGCGATCAAGGAAGGAATCTGGCAGGCAGGGGGGATTCCCTTTGAATTCGGCGTGCCCTCCACCTGCGGAAACATTGCGATCGGGTCCTCCTGCCTCCGGTTCGAGGTTCCGGTGCGGGATGCGGTGGCGGCCAGCATCGAGCTGGTGGGCAGGATCCAGCTTTTTGACGGCGTGGTGCTGACCGCCGGCTGTGACAACATCGTGCCGGGGACGCTGCTGGCGGCGGCGAGGATGAACATTCCCGCCATCGTCTTCACCGGAGGCCCCATGGGTGCGGGGGCGACGAAAAGGGGCCCGGCGGTCTTGTCGGATGCCAATGAGGCGACCTTCGGAACCGTGGCGAGGAATGCGTATGACGAAGCGTTTGTCAGGGAATTGGAGAGGGGGGCCTGTCCCACCTTCGGCGCCTGTCCGGTCATGGGGACGGCCAATACCATGCAGGTGCTCTCGGAGGCGCTGGGCATGACGCTCCCCGGGGCTTCCACCATTCCGGCCGTGTCCACGGAGAAGTTTGTCAGCGCCAGAAGGACCGGCAGGCGGATTGTGGAGATGGTGCTTGAAGACCTGCGGCCCTCCAAGATACTGACGGAGGCGGCCCTCCGGAACGCCATGCGGGTGGACATGGCCGTGGGCGGCTCCACCAATGCGGTGTTACATATTTTGAGTCTGGCCAGGGAGCTGGACCTGCCCGTCACGCTGGATGATTTTGACCGGCTGAGCCGGGTCACGCCGGGGATTGTCAACGTGCGGCCCAGCGGGACCTATACGGTGGACATGCTGTGGGAGGCGGGAGGCGTCCCCGCCATTATGAAGCAGCTGCAGCCGATTCTGGAGGACGGGGCGGTCACGGTGGCCGGAAAGAGCTGGAAGGAGCTTCTGGAGGGAGTGGAGGCGGAACCTGGCGACATGATCCGTTCTCTTAAAGAGCCCTTCTGTGCGGACGGGGGCCTGGCCGTGCTGTACGGGAATCTCTCGGAGAAGGGAGCCATCGTCAGAACCTCGTCGGTAAGGCCCGAGATGCGCCGCTTTACAGGGCCCGCCCGGGTCTTCGACAGCGATGAGGATGCCTTCCGGGCGGTAATCGGAGGGGAAATCCGGCCGGGGGACGTTATCGTCATCCGCTATGCGGGCCCGGTCGGGGCACCGGGATTCGTGGAGGTGATGCTGACGGCGGACGCCCTGGTGGACCTGGGGCTGGACGCAAGCGTCGGCCTGGTGACGGACGGAAGGTTTTCCGGCTTCAACTACGGCCCCATCGTGGGGCACGTGTCGCCGGAGGCGGCCCTGGGCGGCGTGATCGCCTACGTGGAGGAAGGGGACCTGATCGAGGTCGACATTCCGAACCGGGCGCTGCGGCTTAAAGTGCCCAACGAAGTCCTGGCGAGGCGGATGGAGCGGAAAATTGATTTTAAGAGTGACGTGACGAAGGGATTTGTCAGAAGCTATGCGAAAAATTGTCTCCCGGCGGACCAGGGTGCGGCCATGCAGCGGTGGGATTGAGTTGGGGGATGGGGAGGGATTCTGACGATTGCTTCCATCCAAAGCCTGCTGCGCCAAACATTCCAACGAGCCCATAAGCGCAGAAAACGGTCGGGCATGGGCCCTCCCGTTTTCCATGGTCTCGTTTCCATGGCGCAGAGGGCTTCTCCTGGAAGCAATCGTCAGAATCCTCGCCAAGGGTTCGTTGTGGAAGCAAGACCAGGGAAGGCAGGAGTCCCGAGTGGCTTCTGCGGTTCTGGGCTTGCCGGAGCGGTTGGCGGGACAGGCTTTGGACGGACGTATTGTCAGAATATTCTTTCAACTAAAAAAAGAATGAGGTGTCGGATATGAATTTTGATTGTTACATTCCCACAAGGGTGTTGTTCGGGGCGGGGAAGCTTTCCCGTCTGGCGACGGAGACGCTGCCGGGGAAGAAGGCCCTGATCTGTGTGACGGAGGACGGGCTGATGGAAAAGCTGGGAATTCAGGGGAAGGTCGTTTCACTGCTCAGGGAGAACCAGGTGGGAAGCGTGGTGTTTGACCGGGTGACGCCCAATCCAACGAGGGCGGGAGTCATGGCGGCGGAGGCCCTGGCGAAACAGGAGGGCTGTGACTTCTTCATCGGCCTGGGCGGAGGCTCTTCCATCGACACGGCGAAGGCGGCGGCCATCATGATGGTCAACGAGGGGGACCTCTGGGACTACGCCTCCGCAGGGACCGGGGGGAGGAAGGAGGTAAAGGGCGCTTATCCGGTGGTGACGATCACGACCACGGCGGGAACCGGAACGGAGTGCGACCCGTGGTGTGTCATCACCAACGAGAAGACGAAGGAAAAGCTGGATTTCGGTCTGGAGGCGGTCTATCCCGTGATCTCCATCGTGGACCCGGAGCTGATGCTGACCTTGCCCTACAGTTTAACTTGCTTCCAGGGTTTTGACGCCCTCTTCCATGCGGTGGAGTGCTATATCGCCACCTGCGGCAGCGAGATGTCGAAGCTTTACAGTTATGAGGCGATCCGGCTCGTGTGTCAGAATCTTCCGGTTCTGGCGGAGCGGATGAAGGACAAAGACCGGGAAGTGCGGGGGGATCTGGAGGCCCGTTCCAATATTTCTTTTGCGGCAAATGTGCTTTGCGGCTATGCCCAATCCCTGACGGCCACCATTTCGCCCCACATCATCGGCCAGTGCATGGGCGGACTCCACGGGGGATTCCCCCACGGTGCGACCCTGATCGTGACGGCCGAGGAATATTATAAGGAAGTGGTGAAGTATCTGCCGCAGGAATTTGGAGAGATGGCGAAGGCCATGGGCGAGGACACCTTCAAGTATGCGGAGGGGGAGAAGGGACAGGCGTTCGTGGACGGGCTGATTCGCCTTCTGGAGGCGACCGGCATGCGGAACCTTGCCATGTCGGAGTTTGGGATCCGGGAGGATGAGCTGGAAACGATCGCTGACATCTCCATGGGGATCGGTTTTGACTTTGACCCTTACACGCTGACCAGGGAGCAGGTGGTCGGGATCCTGAAACGTTCTTATAAATGATGCGGCACCCGGGGAAAATGCGGCCTCAGATCATGAGGTCCCTGCAAACCACGGAGAAAAGCGGACAAAGATGGTGAGGAAATGAGAAAAAACTACATTCTGTCCATTGACCAGGGGACGACGGGAACCCGGGCGGTTCTCTTCGACGAGGCGCTGACGCAGGTCTGCACCAGTTATAGGGAACACGAACAGATTTCGAGAAGGCCGGGATGGACGGAGCACGACCCGGAGGAAATTTACAGGAATACCTGCCTGACGGCGGCGGAGACGCTGGGGGCGGCCCGTAAAATGGGGATTTCTCCGGAAGCGGTCCGGTGCATGGGAATCGCCAATCAGGGAGAGACGGTCATGGCCTGGGACAGCGTAAGCGGGAAGCCCCTGGGCAATGCCGTCGTCTGGCACTGCACCCGCTCGGAGGGGATTGCAAAGGGGCTCCGGAAGCTCCCCGGCTTTCCGGAGCTGGTGCGGGAGCGAACCGGTCTCCAGGTGGATGCTTATTTCTCGGCCACGAAGATTCTCTGGCTCAGGGAGAAGCTTCCCCAGGTGAGGGCGGCGGAGGCGGCGGGGCGCATCCGCTACGGTACCCTGGACAGCTGGCTGATCTGGAAGCTTACCGGGGGAAGGCGCCATGTCACCGACGTGACGACGGCCTCCAGGACCATGCTGTTCAACATTCACGGCCTGGACTGGGACGGGGAAATCCTTGAGAGGCTGGGAATTGAGAGGCGGTTTCTGCCGGAGGTCCTTTCAAACTGTGCCGATTTCGGCACGGCGTCCCTAGCCGTGGGGGATTCGGTCCTGGAGATTCCCATCGCCGGTTCCATCGTGGACCAGCAGGCGGCCCTGCTCGGCCAGTTCTGTTTTGAGAAGGGGATGGCCAAGGCCACCTACGGAACGGGCTGTTTTGTCCTGATGAATGCGGGGGAGAGGCCGGTCTTTTCCTCCCACGGCCTTCTGACCTCGGTGGGATGGAAGATCGGGGAAACCGTGTGCTACGTGCTTGACGGGGCCGTTTACATGGCGGGAGCCGTCATGCAGTGGCTCCGGGACGGCCTTCAAATTCTGGAGGGCTACGAGAAGCTGGACGAATACGCCCTCTCCTTGAAGGGAAATGACGGAGTGTATTTTGTGACGGCCTTTTCCGGCCTGTCTGCACCGGTGTGGGACGCCGCCGCCAGGGGAATGCTCATCGGCCTGACCACAAACTCGACAAGAGCCCACGTCGTGCGTGCGGCGCTGGAGTCTGTCGCCTACCAGGTGTGCGAGCTGGCGGAGTGTCTGCGGGAGGATACGGGGATTGCCCTGCGGGAGCTCAAGGTGGACGGCGGGTTGACGAAGAGCCGGTTTCTGAATCAGTTCCAGGCGGATCTTTTGAACCTGCCGGTGGTCCTCACGGAAAGCTGCGAGGCGACGGCAAAAGGTGCGGCCATGCTGGCGGGGCTTGGGGCAGGGCTTTACGAGGGATTTTCTTCGCTTCTTACTTATCAGATAACCGATAATACATATATACCGAAGATGAGTGAGGGGGAACGGGAGCGGCTGCTTCATGACTGGAGATGCGCCGTCGACCGGGCCCGGGGGTGGGAGGAGCGGTAAATGAAATTGGTCGAAGCTTCCGGCGATATTTCCGGGAAAAGCCCTCTGCGCCGTGGAAACGAGACCATGGAAAACGGGAGGGCCGGGCCCGAGTGTTTTCTGCGCTTATGGGCTCGTTGGAGCGTTTGGCGCAGCAGGCTTTGGACGGACATATCGCCGGAAGCTTCCCGCAAGTTGATATTTCGCAAGTTTGATTTTTATTAGTTTAGGAGGAAACAGAATGAGCAAAACCAAGTTATTCAGTCCCGGGCCTGTCATGGTGAAGGACAACGTGCGCCATGCGCTTCTGCACTACGACATCTGCCACAGGAGCAGGGAGTTTGAGGAAATGTTCGTGGACACCCAGGAAAAAATTTTGAAGCTGTTTCATGCGGATGATTCTTATTACAGCGTGGTCGTCTCCGGTTCCGGGACTTCCGCCAACGAGACGGTTTTGTCTTCCATCTTTCGGGAGGGGGAGGCCGTCATGCTGATTCGCAACGGCATGTTCGGCGAGCGGCTTCTGGAGATCATCCGCAAGTATGAGATTCCCCTGGTGGATTGTCCCTTCCCCAGATCGGAAGAGCGTCGTGTAGGGAAAGAGTGT
>CAJUOF010000028.1 GCA_910587905.1 uncultured Lachnospiraceae bacterium | reverse complement strand
TCACGTGACAAGGCAGGGATTTTACTGGTATCTGAAACATCGGGATGATCCGTGGAAATACGAAGGCCTCGCTGAAAAAATGCGGGCTGTCGTGGCAGAGGATGAATGCAATGATACATATGGCCGCTGCCGGATCATGGAAGAAACAGGATTAAGCCACAGGCCAAAACGCAGGCCCAATGGCATTACAAAGCTAAAGAACAATGTTACTCCGCTTATCTAAAGCGATTATTTAGGGTTTTCATGGATAGAAAGAGCAAGCTTTTTATTCATTTGCTCAGTGTCCCAGGAAGCATAGAAAATGCTGATTCCAATTTTACATCGATAATGCGCAATCGATTGCTCCATATCGGAAATCCCATATTCCTGCAATAATATGTTTTCATATTCCTTTTTCTTATTCAAGTGAACACCTCCCCAATAAAAATGCTTTAAAGAAGTTCACTTGAAATATGAATGATATTGAAAGTGAAAATGAACGATTATTTATCGAATGTCTGGATTCCTTCCTTGTTTTTGATCACATTATTGATATCCCGATAAATAAAATACCAGCCTTGACCGCTTCCACAATGACTACAGACATTCATAGGATAAGTTTCGTTTTTTGTTTTGCTATAGACGCTTTTGATTCTCTCCGGATATTTTTCCATAAGCATATGGTCAAATTCCTTAATATCGCCAATGACATTCAATCCGTAGTATTCAACACTTGGGTCTTGCAGATGTGCAACGATGTCCTGATGTTTTAACAGTCTGTCATAATCATAAGGAAATGTCACATCCTCGGCGGGCTTGTCTGCATATGTAATATAGGTTAAAATTTCTGTGGGCTTATGGCATTTGTAACATTCTTTGGTATATGCATACACGCGAAATGGCAGTTTGTCGTTGGCCGGAGGAATGATTTCAATATTGCCTTTGAAATACCCATATTCCTTTCCATCCTTAGAAAACTTAACGTATGTCTTTTCTCCTTCTTCACGAAGAGAAAATGCAGTTTTAATCTCACCAGTTTTTTGGTTTTTGAATTTAATCATGTCTATCCTCCAAACATTTATATTGAATAAAACATACAAATCACTGAATCAGCTTTTGAAGTTCAGCTAAAATGCTTTCATAAGTAATGTCTTCTGCATAGGCAAACTGCCTGCGGTACTTGTCCCACATTTCTTGAGCGTGGTATCAAGATCCATGGTGGCTCTGTTATCCAGACCTACAATAGCAGCAACCAGCATACCGCCTTTCAGAACAAACTTATCATTATATTCTGATTTGGCGAGACGGACCAGCAGACGTTCAAACATATAGTTCTGGAGAATTACCTGTGCGGGAAGATTCTTCTGCTTTGCGATATTTCTGATTTTAGCTTTTAAGCTCATAGCGTTGTTCATAAAAGTACCTCCAGATATTTTCTTACAATCCTGGCTATTCTCATTTCCGTAGCATAAGTGTTCAGCTTGTTTAAATCCTTTTTGGAACTTGTGGCATACATTTTGAGTGCGGCAAGAAATGTTTCGCTGCCTACTTTATTTCTGCTCCTGACAATATCGCAAATTGTTCGCTCCAAATCATATCCGGCTACTTTGTTTCCAGAAGGAGTCGTAAGCATTGTTTTACCGAGATCAAACAGTTCGGGTTTGATATAATATACTTTACATTCTTCCTGTATCGCCTTTGAGGGGACTTTTCCAGACGGTGCGGTAATTGTATGCTCAAACGGAGTTCGATCCGAAATCCCATGTAAAAACAGGGCTGTTTCGTGAGAGAAGACGAACAGATTGGATCGCATGCCGATGGATAACAATTCATCCTGCATATCATCGCTGAAGACGTACTGGCCACGGGCAATGCGCTGGATTTTATTGTCCAAGCATAATTTGGATAGTATCGCTCTTGAAATGCCTTGCTCCGCTGCCGTTTTGTTGTTTATAATACTGCCGTTGCTTTCGGCTATCATTTTTAATTGGCTAAGATAGTCCATTTGCACACCTCGATTATACTTTTATATAAATATTGTACTTGAAATTATGATTTTTGTCAACGGGACGCGTTTGACAAATCCTGCGGGCGGTGCAGGAGAATACCCGGAGGTATTATTGAATGGGGCGGATTACTACGAAGGATGGGGCGAAGGTGATGGGGGAGGACAGGCTGGAAATTTGGGGATGTTTATAAAAAGATTTTGGGTGAAATGCGGTGAGGATATGGTATAATTAGGATGCCTGACGGAAGGCGGGCATCCGGAAGGGATGGTTGCATGATTTACATAACGGGAGATACCCATGGGGAGTTTGGGCGGATTGAGGCTTTCTGCAGACGGTTCGGAACCTGTAGGGAGGATGTGATGGTTATTCTGGGGGATGCCGGGATTAATTTCAGCGGGGGAATCCGGGATATGGGGAAGAAGGAGTTTTTGGAAGCTTTGCCGATTACGGTTTTTGCAATCCATGGGAACCATGAGCGGAGGCCGCAGACCATTGAAGAATATCAGGATAAGGGATGGCGCGGTGTACCGGGAAGAAGGGTATCCGAGCCCGCTGTTCGCGAAGGACGGGGAAGTGCTTGACCTGGACGGGAAGCAGGCCATTATACTGTGGGGTGGAAGGAGCATGAAAACGGTGCTTAGGAAGAAAACGATGCGGGGAGGGCTGGCGCTTTTTTGGGCGTTGATACTCCTTCTGGCGGCTTTGCCTGTAGTGGCCTGGGCGAGGGAAGTGCGCACGGTGCGGGTGGCTTTTTTTCCGATGCAGGGATATCATACCTATTCGGAGGCGGAAGGCTATGACGGCGTGGACGTGGCCTATCTGAAAGAGCTTTGCACGTATACGGGCTGGAAGATCGAGTATGTGGACTGTGCAAGCTGGGACGAAGCTCTTTCGAAGCTGGAAGCGAGGGAGGTCGACCTGGTGGGATCTGCGCAGTATTCCAGGGAGCGGGCTGAGACTTTTGATTATGCGGCTCTGGCAAGTGGTTATACCTACGGATGTCTGTTTGTGGAGGAGGACAGTGAGATTGCCTTCGAGGACTTTGCAGACATGCGGGACATGAAGTTTGGCGTGGTGGAGAGTTATGTCCGGAAGCCGGAATTTCTGGAATATCTGTCCAGGAATGGGATTGAGGCTCCGAACGTGCGGGAATATGGAAGCACAAAGGAATTGCAGGAGGGTGTAGGGAGCGGAGAGGTCGACATTGGGGTCCATACACTGACGGAGGTGCAGGAAGGTCAGTGCCTGGTGGGAAAGTTCGCCTACGCCCCTTATTATTACATTACCTGGAAGGGCAACGAGGAACTGCTCTCGGAACTGAATCGGGGGATCGAGGCGATCAATATGGACAGCTCCGCCCTGGATCAGGAGCTCACCAGCCGCTATTATGGAGATCGGCGGGAAAATTTTGCGGCCGAGGAACGGAAGCTGATTGAGGGCATGGACGCGGTCAGGATCGGCTTTTACGAGGATACCAGTCCCCTGGCCTATGTCAACAAGGCAGGAGAGTATGACGGGATCTATATCCGAATTCTTAAGGCGGCATCGGAGAGAAGTGGGATCCCCATGGAATTTGTTCCTCTTGACCGGAGTCAGTACTGGAAGGAATTACTTTTGGCCGGAAACATGGATTTTTATGTGGGTGCCAACAGTATGCAGCTTTCCAGGGACGAAGATATCATGCTCACCGGCTCTTTTATGGCGTACAATGCGGTGATCGTGTCGAGGAATGACTATGTACTTTCGGACGAAGAACCTACCATGGTGCTGACCAGGGGACGGGCATACTGGGCGGACGAGAAGGAATTCGGCGGCGAGGTGATCTACCGGGAAAGTGCAAAAGATTGCCTGTGCGCACTGGAGGACGGCGAGGCGGATGTCACGCTTTTAAATACCATCGAATACAACTATCAGTCCAAGAATGAGCGATTTTCCAATCTAATCGAGTGGGGTGGTTCTCGGTATCAGTCAGGAAGTGTGCTGGCAGCTTCCGGCAAAGTAGACCAGATATTGTTTGACGTGATGAACAAGGCGCTGAGGATGGTGTCGGAGGAAGAGAAAGAGGATATCATCAATCAGTATATGAACATTTCTTACAGTGATTATGATCTGTACGACTACCTGTATCAGACAAAGGACGTACTGATCATCGCAGGCTTCATCCTGGCCTTCGGCCTGGTGTTTGCCTGCTCCGTGTTCCACATGCGGAGAAAATCGTATCTTCTGCTGAAAAAGAAAAATCTGGAGCTGCAGGCGGCCATGCGGGAGGCGGAGAAGGCAAGCCGGGCCAAGACGGAGTTTCTTTCCCACATGTCTCATGACATGCGCACGCCGATCAACGGGATCATGGGGATGCTCAATATCGCGGAGAAGAATCCGGAGGACGGAGAGAGGCAGGAGGATTGCCGGAAGAAAATCCGGACATCTGCGGAGCATCTGTTGTCCCTGGTCAACGATGTGCTTGACATCAATAAACTGGAGAGTGAGAATGTGGAGTTTGCCAGGGAAGCCTTTGATCTGAGGGAGCTTTTGGGAAACTGCATGACAATCGCGGGCGGGCAGGCACAGGCGAAGAAGGTGAGGCTGACGGCGGATTATGAGGAGGTGGGGGCACTTCCCCATCCCTATGTCCTGGGAAGTCCTCTGCACATTAAACAGGTCCTGGTCCACATTATGGGCAACGCGGTGAAATATAATAAGCCCATGGGAAGCGTTCACCTTGTGTGCCGTGAGATTTCTGTGGCCGGGGGAGAGATGACGGCGGGCAGCAGGGAGCTTGCAGTCTGTGACACTTTGGTAGATGGCGGAGGTGCTGCAGATGAAAAAACCGTGCGAATCTGCTTTAAAGTTTCCGATACGGGGACCGGCATGAATGAGGCATACCTGGAGCATATTTTTGAGCCCTTCACCCAGGAGGCGGGTGGCGCCAGAACGGACTACCGGGGGGCCGGTCTCGGCATGGCGATCACGAAAAAGCTGGTGGAGGGCATGGGCGGGACCATAGACGTGAAGAGTGAGGCCGGGAAGGGCAGTGTCGTCACGGTGGTGCTTCCCCTGGAGATTGCAAATCTTCCGGAGCCGGAGGAAGACAGGAAGACTGACTCCAACGGGATCCGGGGAAAGAGGGCCCTGGTCGTGGAGGACAATGAGCTGAACCGGGAGATTGCAGAGTATATGATGGAGGAAAACGGATTGGAGGTCACCCTGGCGGAGAATGGACAGGAGGCGGTGGAGCTTTTTGAACGATCGGAACCCGGCACATATCAGATCGTATTTATGGACATTATGATGCCCGTCATGGACGGCCATGAGGCAACCAAAGCCATCCGGGGTCTTGAACGGCCGGACGCCAAAGGGATTCCCATCATCGCTATGACGGCGAATGCCTTTGCGGAGGATGTACAGGCATCCAGGGATGCTGGCATGAACGAGCATATGGCGAAGCCTTTGAAGCCGGAGATGATCAGCGAGGTGTTGGAGAGGTGGCTGACAGAGAGCGGAGAGAGAGTTGAATAACCACATCCATTTTTGGGGCATCCAGTTCCCGGATACCGTTGGCATATCTTCTGTAGGTTGATCTATAGCAGGATTTATTGTTCCGCGGCCTTGGCAAAATATTTTTTATCGCAGAAAAATCATGTTTGTGTCAGCTTTTTTCTATGATCAACATATAATATCAGATAAAAAAGAAATAAACCAACTCAATAATTAATAATCAGACAATTTTGCGAAAAGTTTTTCTTTACAAATGGGAAAGACCGTTGTATGATAAAACGCAAGTTGCAGCTTGGAAAATTTCATAAATGGAAATACGTGAATGCTAAGACACGACGGAGTGCCTGATACAGACGGATGATCTGTATCGAGCACTCTTTTTTATACACACCGTATTTCCCTTTTAAAAGAGAGGACCAGAATGATGGAAAGTAATCAGGCAGTACAAAGAAAATCGGAAAGGCGTCTGCCAGGCTTATATGAGGAACAGTTCGAGCATGACAACTGCGGCGTGGGCGCCGTGGTGAACATTAAGGGTATGAAGACCCACCAGACGGTGGAGAACGCCCTGAAGATCGTGGAGAACCTGGAGCATCGGGCCGGAAAGGATGCCGAGGGGAAAACCGGCGACGGTGTCGGTATCCTTCTGCAGATCTCCCATCGATTTTTTAAGAAGGCGGCGAAGGAGTGCGGCATTTCTCTGGGGGAAGAGCGGGAGTACGGCGTGGGCATGTTCTTTCTTCCGGGCGGGGAGCTGGAGAGACGGCAGGCCAGGAAGATGTTCGAGATCATCGTGGAGAAGGAGGGCATGAAATTCCTCGGCTGGAGGAAGCTTCCCACGGTGCCCGGGGTCCTCGGCAAGAAGGCCGTGGACTGCATGCCCTGCATCGAGCAGTGCTTCATCCGAAAGCCGGAGGATGTGGAGCGGGGGCTGGACTTTGACCGGAAGCTCTACGTGGCGAGAAGGGTGTTCGAGCAGAGCAACGACAACACCTACGTGGTGTCCCTCTCCAGCCGGACCATCGTCTACAAGGGTATGTTCATGGTGAAGGAGCTCAGGCAGTTTTTTCCGGACTTACAGTCTCCGGATTACGAGTCGGCCATCGCCGTGGTCCATTCCCGGTTCAGCACCAACACCACGCCCAGCTGGATGCGGGCCCATCCCTACCGGCTGATCGTACATAAGGGCGAGATCAACACCATCCGGGGCAACGTGGACCGGATGATCGCCCGGGAGGAGAACATGGAGTCGGAATTCACCAGGGAGGAAATGCTCAAGGTGGTCCCCGTGGTCAATGAGACCGGCTCCGACTCGGCCATGCTGGACAATACCCTGGAGTTTCTGGTCATGAGCGGCATGGAGCTTCCCCTGGCGGTGATGATCACCATCCCGGAGCCCTGGGCGAACGACAAATACATGAGTCAGAAAAAGAAGGATTTTTATCAGTATTATGCCACCATGATGGAACCCTGGGACGGTCCGGCCTCCATCGTCTTCTCCGACGGCGACATCCTGGGTGCGGTCCTTGACCGGAACGGCCTAAGGCCTTCCAGGTATTGCGTGACGAAGGACGGCTACATGATCCTCTCCTCCGAGGTGGGGGCCCTGGAGATCCCGGTGGAGAACGTGGTGAAAAAAGAGCGGCTCCGCCCCGGAAAGATGCTTCTGGTGGACACGGGGAAGGGGGAGATCGTGGACGACGAAACCCTGAAAAACCGTTATATCAACAGACAGCCCTACGGGGAATGGCTGGACACCAACCTGGTGGAGCTTAAGAATCTGAAAATCCCCAACCAGCGGGTGGAGGGCTATTCGGAGGAGGAGCGGGCGAAGCTCCAGAAGGCTTACGGCTACACCTACGAGCAGTATCGGACCATGATCCTGCCCATGGCCAGGGACGGCATCGAGGCGGTGTCCTCCATGGGAGCCGACAGTCCTCTGGCGGTGCTCTCCAAACAGCATCAGCCTTTGTTTAACTATTTTAAGCAGCTCTTCGCCCAGGTGACGAACCCGCCCATCGACGCCATCCGGGAGGAGATCGTGACCTCCACGGCGGTGTATCTGGGCCGGGATGGGAACCTGCTTAAGGAGATGCCGGAAAATTGCAGGATCCTTAAGGTCAACAACCCGATCCTCACGGGCACGGATCTTCTGAAGATCAAAAACATGAAGGTGGCGGGATTAAAGCCTGCGGTGATCCCCATCATCTACTATAAGAACACGTCCCTGGAGCGGGCCATCGACCACCTGTTTTTGGAGGCGGACCGGGCCCACCGGGACGGGGCCAACATCCTGATCCTCTCCGACCGGGGCATCGACGAGAACCACGTGCCCATCCCGTCCCTGCTGGCGGTCTCCGCCCTGCAGCAGCATTTGGTGCGGACGAAGAAGCGGACCTCCGTGGCCATGATCCTGGAAAGCGGGGAGCCCAGGGAGGTCCACCATTTTGCGACACTTCTGGGCTACGGCGCCTGTGCGGTCAATCCCTACCTGGCCCACGAGTCCATCCGGACCCTCATCGACTCCGGAATGCTCGACAAGGATTACTATGCGGCGGTGGACGATTACAATTCGGCGGTGCTCCACGGCATCGTGAAGATCGCCTCCAAGATGGGCGTTTCCACCCTCCAGTCCTACCAGGGCTCCCAGATCTTCGAGGCCATCGGCATCTGCAAGGAGGTCGTGGACAAATATTTCACGGACACGGTGAGCCGGGTCGGCGGCGTGACCCTTAAGGATATCGCGGCGGACATGGATGCCCTCCACTCGGCGGCCTTCGACCCCCTGGGGCTGCAGACGGACCTGACCCTGGAGAGCGTGGGGAGCCACAAGTCCCGCTCCGGGAAGGAAGAGCATCTCTACAACCCGAAGACCATCCATCTCCTCCAGGAGTCCACGAAGACCGGCAATTACGAACTGTTCAAAGAATACTCGGCCATGCTCCACGAGGAGAGGAACCCCATGAACCTGAGGGGGCTTTTGGATTTCAACTATCCGAAGAAGGGCATCCCCCTGGAGGAAGTGGAGAGCGTGGATTCCATCGTCAGACGGTTTAAGACGGGAGCCATGTCCTACGGCTCCATCTCCCAGGAGGCCCACGAGACCCTTGCCCTTGCCATGAACGCCATTCACGGGAAATCCAACACGGGAGAGGGCGGGGAAGCCCTGGAGCGGCTGGACACCAAGGGGCTCCCAGGCAGGGACCGCTGCTCGGCCATCAAGCAGGTGGCTTCCGCCAGGTTCGGCGTCACGTCCCGGTTCCTGGTGAGCGCCGACGAGATCCAGATCAAGATGGCTCAGGGGGCGAAGCCCGGCGAGGGCGGACAGCTTCCGGGGAAGAAGGTCTACCCCTGGGTGGCGAAGACCAGGCATTCCACGCCCGGCGTGAGCTTGATCTCCCCGCCGCCTCACCACGACATTTACTCCATCGAGGACCTGGCCCAGTTGATCTACGATCTGAAAAATGCCAACAAGAACGCCAGGATCTCGGTGAAGCTGGTCTCCGAGGCCGGCGTGGGCACGGTGGCGGCCGGCGTGGCCAAGGCCGGGGCCCAGGTGATCCTGATCTCCGGCTTTGACGGCGGCACCGGGGCGGCCCCCAGGAACTCCATCTACAATGCGGGCCTTCCTTGGGAATTAGGGATTGCGGAGGCTCACCAGACGCTGATTATGAACGGCCTTCGGGACAAGGTAATCCTGGAAACCGACGGGAAGCTGATGACCGGAAGGGATGTGGCCATCGCCTGTATGCTGGGGGCGGAGGAATTCGGCTTTGCCACGGCTCCCTTAGTGGCCTTGGGCTGCGTGATGATGCGGGTGTGCAACCTGGATACCTGCCCGGTAGGCATTGC
>CAJUOF010000027.1 GCA_910587905.1 uncultured Lachnospiraceae bacterium | reverse complement strand
CGCTGCTCAGGGAGGAAACCATGGGGGAGCTTCTGGAAGAAGCCTATCGGGAGGCTTCTCCGGAATTTTTGCTGTTTGTAGAGAGCTATGGAGAGGGGAAGAGTGACGGGAGCATTGCGGAATATATCCTGAAGCTCTATGATTTTGCGGCGGCTTATCCGGAGCCGGAGCGGCAGCTTGATTGTTGGAGGGAAGGACTGGCCATGGTTTCGGAGGAAGAGATCATGGAAACTGCGTGGATGAAAGCGTTGATGGAGGAGCTTCATCTGGCGGCGGGGGAATTGATGAAACAGTATGAGTCCGCCTTGTCCCTCTGCAGGGAAGATGCCGCTCTGGAGCCTTATGCGGCTATGTTTCAATCAGATATGCAGTTGATCGAGAGGCTGTTGGAGGCGGAAAGCTACCGGGAGGCAGGCAAATATCTGGAGGGCGCGAAGAATTCTTTTGTGAGAAAACCGAGGATCAGCAAGAAGGCGCTCCTGGACGAAGAGAGAAAGGAGTTTCTCTCTTCCCTGAGGGATACCATGAAAAAAGAGGTGTCCGCTATGGCTGAGGCGTTTTATCTGGGTCCCATCTCCCAGGTCTGTTCCGACGTTCAGAAGGTGAAGGAACCCTTGGGAGAGTTAATCAGGCTGGCGCTCGCCTTCGGTCAGGCATTTGGGGAGGCCAAACGGGAAAAGAACATCGTGGATTTTAACGATGTGGCCCATTTTGCCCTCCGGATTTTGACAAAGCCCTCCGGGGACGGCGGCTTCCTTCCCTCAGAGACAGCCGTGGAGCTCAGTCAGAGCTTTCATGAGATCATGATCGACGAATACCAGGACAGCAATTGGATTCAGGAGGCCATTTTAAACAGTGTATCCAAAGAGCGGGAAGGACATCCCAATGTGTTTATGGTGGGCGACGTCAAGCAGAGCATTTACAAATTCCGCCAGGCCAGGCCGGAGCTTTTCATGGAGAAATATGCTTCCTATACCAAGGAGGACGGCGCCTATCAGAAAATTGACCTTCACCGCAATTTCCGGAGCCGGGAGGCGGTGCTCCAGACGGCCAATTTTCTGTTCGGCCAGTTGATGGACCGGAAGCTGGGAGGGATTTCCTACGATGAGGATGCGGCTCTGATTCCCGGAAGACAGTTTCCGAAGGGGAATATGTCGGAAACTCAGTCGGAAAATGGCAGCCCTCAGACGGAACTTCTCCTTCTGGATCCGGGAAAAGCCTCGGAGACGGAGGAGGAATTTCGGGAATATCAGGCAAAGGAGCTGGAGGCGCGGGCGGTGGCAGAGCGGATCAAGGGTCTGGTCTCGCCGGAAAGCGGATTTCAGGTGTTGGACAAGGAGACGGGAGAATACCGAACGGCCCGTTACGGTGACATCGTCATCCTGCTTCGGACCATAAGCGGCTGGGCGGAGGTGTTTACGGATGTGCTCATGGAGGCAGGAATACCG
Organism: uncultured Lachnospiraceae bacterium; assembly: GCA_910587905.1. Classification (GTDB taxonomy): domain Bacteria; phylum Bacillota; class Clostridia; order Lachnospirales; family Lachnospiraceae; genus Lientehia. Next base: position 4,935 of record CAJUOF010000027.1, on the reverse strand, counting down.
GCCGTGGCTCAGACCAGGACGGGATACTTTACAGCCAGGGAGATCCGCTGCATGCTAAACCTTCTGCGGGTCATTGACAATCCCATGCAGGATGTCCCCCTGGCGGCGGTCATGACGTCGCCCATGGGTAACTTCTCCTCGGAGGAACTGGCTGTTTTGACGGCAGAGGCCGGGCAGGAGGCTCTGCCGCGACAGATTCGGGGTCTTTACGGAGCTCTGCAGACTTACGCACGGCAGGGGAACGAGGAGATGGCGGGGAGCGCTGAAGAGGCGCTTGCACAAAAATCAGGCCGGTTTCTTTCCATGCTTTCCGATTTTCGGGAAAAGGCCGTCTATCTGCGGCTTCATGAGCTCTTGCGGTACATCCTGGAGAAGACAGGCTACGGCTTTGTGCTGGCGGCCATGCCTGGGGGAAGCATCCGCAAGAAGAACATGGAAATGCTGATCAAGCGGGCGGTGGATTATGAGAATACCAGCTATCAGGGTGTATTTCAGTTTGTCCGATATATTGAGAAGCTCCAAAAATATTCTGTGGATTTTGGGGATGCGGCTTTGTCGGGGGGGGAGGAGAATGTGGTCCGCATCACCAGCATCCATAAGAGTAAGGGACTTGAGTATCCCATTGTCATTCTCTCCGGGGCGGGGAAGCCCTTCAACAGGCAGGACATGAACCGGAAAATTCTTTTCCACCCGGAGCTTGGGCTTGCGGCAGATTTCGTGGATGTGGAAAGGCGGGTGAAAGCGGCGACCCTTCCCAAGAAGGTGTTTCAGCGAAGACTTCGCATGGAGATGCTCGGCGAGGAACTCAGGGTCCTCTATGTGGCCCTCACCAGGGCGGAGGAAAAACTGATCATCACAGGTGCGGACCGCTCTCTGGAAACAAAACTGACCAAATGGAACAGCCTTCGCCTTTCCGAGGAGGAGGCACTTCCCTATGGCGCAGTTTTCTCCGCAGGCTCTTATCTGGACTGGATTTTGATGGCTCTGGTGAGAAACCGGGCCTACGGCGAGATCTTGTCGGACCGGGGAATCACCCCACCGGTGTTCCATCCGCTGTATGCGAGGGAGGTCCCTGTGCATGTCGGCCTGGCGACGGTGGAGGAGCTGATAAAGGGGGAGGTTTTCAGACAGGCTGCTGGAAAATATCTCAGAGGGGAACTTCCTCAGGCAGGGGAGGCAGGGAATGAGGCCCTTATGGGGCGGCTTAAGGCCAGCCTCTCCTATCGATATTCCCACGAGGCGGCAGTGACGGCACCCAGAAAGTTCAGTGTTTCAGAGCTCAAAAAAGAGGGGATGGATGAGGCGGAGGAACAACTGTTTTCAGAGGAGGCAAAAGTGCGAGGTCCGCGCTTTCTGGAATCGGAGGAGCCTCTTTCCGGAGCAGTCAGAGGAACGGCCTATCACAGGCTTTTGGAGCTCTTGCCTTTTCAGACAGAACCCACCGCACAGGCCGTGCGCCTTGCGGTGAAAGAGCTGGAACGGGAGGGACTTTTGCCGAAGGATACGGAGCGAACCCTCAATCTTGGGCGGATCTGGCGGTTTCTCGCCTCCCCTCTCGGACGGCGGATGGCCGGGGCAGGAGACCTAAAAAAGGAGCAGCAGTTTGTTATGGGCCTTCCGGCAAAGAAGATCCGGGCAGAGTACGGGGAAGGCTCTCTGGCGGAGGAAATGATGCTGGTGCAGGGAGTCATCGATGCCTGGTTCGAGGAGGAGGGAGCACTGGTCCTGGTGGATTATAAGACGGACCGATTGGACCAGTCTGACAAGGAGACGGCGAGAAAAAATCTTGTGGAGCGTTACCGGACACAGCTCGACTTTTATCAGGCGGCGCTGGAGATGAGCACAGGAAAGCAGGTGAGGGAGCGCTATATCTATTCCTTTTCCCTGGAGGAGGCGATTCCCGTGTGAAAGGGTTCGGCAGTTTTTGTATCTGGAACTATACAAATTATTTTCATTTTTTCGAAAATCTTCATATTCGATTCATGGTTAGGCAAGATTTCTCTGATATAATCATGATATGTGAAAATTTTGTACCGGATCAGATTGCATGGAAAACACGAAGGAGGCCGCCATATGAGTTATAATACCGCCAAAAAAGCACAGCGGCAGTTTGAACGCCAGGACAGCGTCGCCAGGCTGCGGGAGAGGAAGCGCAAAAAACAGAGGCGAAGGAGAAACGCAAAGATTTTTCTCTGTGCTTTTATGGCGGTTCTCTGCGGCTTTTCTTTCTGGCTTGGGAGAATCACAGCCCCCGGAGTCAAGCAGGGGGAGAAGGGCGGGGGGAGTCCTATGACGAACGTGGCTTCGGGAAATGTCACTACCCTCGGCAGCATGGGAGACTCCGGTCGCGCTGTTTCCGACGGGGACGACATGACGATCGAGGAGATCACCGTCTATGTGCAGAATCATCCGGGAGAATATCCGGAGTTTTTGAGAAGTTTTCTGGAAAATACGCCGGAGGCGGCAGAATTTGTATACCATTACCCAGAGTACAAGGATCGGACTGCGGAGGAGATCGATCTGTCCGGGGAGTGCAAGGATGGAGAGGTCCCGCTGTTTATTCAGTGGGATAAGCGGTGGGGATATGAAACCTATGGAGATGATCTGATGGCGCTCAGCGGATGCGGTCCGGTTTGTCTCTCCATGGTCTATGTGGGGCTGACCGGCGACACGTCCATGAATCCAAAGGCCATGGCAGATTTTTCTTCCGACAATGGTTATTATTTGGAAAACGTGGGCACCAGTTGGGAACTTATGAGTTCGGGGGCGGAGCGCTTGGGCCTTTCCTGGAAAAATCCGGCGCTCTCTCGGGATACAATTTTTGCGGAGCTGGATGCAGGGCATCCGCTGATCTGCAGTATGCAGCCGGGCGACTTTACTTCCACGGGACATTTTATTGTCATTTACGGGAGAGAGGGAGAGAATCTTCTGGTCCATGATCCCAACAGTCCGATGCGGAGCCTGAAACGATGGCCTTACGAGCAGGTGGAGGGACAGATCAAAAACGTCTGGGCCTATTCGAAAAAAGGGATGAAGGGCATCTGAAAAACTTCGTGAATAAAAATGTCTGACTCTTTCCATACTAGACAAAAAGACCACAGGAGGTCGGTCATGGGAAAGAAGAAAGGAAAGAGGGGCAGGCATATGGAACAGAAGACACAGGTGAAAAATGCCGGGAATTCGTCTGTTTCCGGACAGAACGAAACAAGCGACGAACGGATTGAAGAATATGGACAGGTCCTGCTTGACGAGGGGAAGGGCCGTGGGGACATCTATCTCCTATCGATTATCGGGGAGATCGAAGGCCACGAAAACTTAAATTCCGGCAGCAAGACCACCAAGTATGAGCACGTACTGCCGAAGCTGGCTCAGATCGAGGACAGCAGAGAGATTGAGGGCGTGCTCCTTCTTATTAATACCCAGGGCGGAGATGTCTCCTGCGGATTGGCGCTCGCGGAGATGGTGGCCTCCCTCAGCAAGCCTACCGTTTCCCTGGTGATCGGGGACAGTCATTCCATCGGCGTGCCCCTGGCGGTGTCGGCGGATGATTCGTTTATTGTGCCGTCGGCCAGCATGCTGATCCATCCGGTGCGGATGACGGGAATGACCATCGGGGCTCCGCAGACCTACCACTATTTTCAGCGGATCCAGGACCGGATCACAGGCTTTATCGCGGACCACAGCGATACCCCACAGGATAAGATCGAGGAGTTGATGATGAACACGGCGGATATGACGAAGGATCTGGGAACACTTCTCGTGGGGGAGGATGCAGTTCGTATGGGACTCATCCATCAGGTGGGAGGCATTGACCGGGCCCTTCGCAGGCTTAGGGAGATGATCAGAAGGCGCAGGAAGGCATGAGCCCTGCGCCTTTTCTAAATTTTTTATAAATTGAGAAAAAGAGGTTGGCAAAATGGGCAAGCTGCGCTATAATGAGTCATACAATTTGAGAAAAGTTTTCCGATGAAATTCTTTCACGCAATATTCTAATGCAGATTCCGGCCATATCGGCCAAATGATTCCTTACAGGTTTTGAATCCTTGTATTTTGACAGAGTTTATTTATTCTACAGCAATTTTGCGTACTTCTTTTCAAGTTCGATTTGGACAAATTTCCAATTTCATGAGCGGGGGGAATTTCCAGGAGCTTTCGGAGAGCTTTTTGCAAGAAGCGAGGTGAGACAGAGCAACCAGAAAAGCTCCGGAATCTTTGCAGAAATCCCGTAGAGATTCGCACAGAGATTCACGCAGACATTCATAAAACAGAAGGGAGAAATCGAATGAGTAATGTTTGGAATGTGACAGAACGATTAGAAGAAGAGCGGACCATTGAGGAAGAATTTATCCTGACAAAGGAGGATGCCGGACAGGTCCCCAAGACCGTCACCCGTGACGGAGTCACCTATGTGCTGGATGAGAGCAGCATTGAACTTCAGGTGTCAAAGAAAGAGCTCTGGAGAGATCAGCAGGTGTTGGAAGAATATGTCAGCTATGCTGTGGAGGACAATGATATTGAGCGGCTTCAGAAGGAGATTACCAGGGATGGAAAGATGCTGGAATTGATTGAGGTGGAGTATCACGTCACCGAGGAGACGCCGTCCGGATTGCCTTTGGCTTACGAGGCCGTGTGCCGGTATGCCGCCAATGTGGACCGGGACAGGGAAGTCCCCGTTGAGTGGAAAGCGACGGCGGTTTATACCGGGACAGTGGCAGAGGCGGTGCAGGAGGGGGAGGCTGCGCCGGGAGAAGTGGCGGAGGAAGAGGAACGCTCTCAGGAAGAAGAGAAGATACAGGAGGAGAACGTCTTGCAGGGAGAGACGACCACTCCGGAAGAAGATGTGGAAAAGAGAGGACAAAAGGGAGAGGATATCCGGGAGACGGAAACCTTTGCGGAGGAGGCGGTTCCCATGGCTGAGATCGGAAGAGCGTCGTG
>CAJUOF010000026.1 GCA_910587905.1 uncultured Lachnospiraceae bacterium | reverse complement strand
CTGGAGTTCAGACGTGTGCTCTTCCGATCTCGGAAGCGGCATACTCATCTATCTCACCGCCACCCGCACGGGCCTCCCATGGTTCTGCCTCATTCTGCTGCTCTATGCAGGGATACTTGTCGTGTTCTGGAAAAAACTCACACTCTTTTTCGAGGAATGCCCGCAAGCCGCCCTTGTCGTTTCCTTTGGCGGTTTCTTTGTGGCGGCGATCATCATTCTCTCCAGGCCCAGCTCCGTCGAAACCTTCGTCGAACGGCTGGAGATGATGCGGAACGGGATCCGTTACCTTCTGCAGTATCCCATCCTCGGAGTCGGCCCCGGTCAGTGGCGGATTTTGAATCTGTTCAGCGGGGAAAAATATTTTAACACCTGGTATATCCACAACTCCTACATCCATGTGGGCGCCGAGCTCGGTATGGCTGCCATGGGGCTGCTCATCCTGATTACCATTCAAGTTCTCAAAAAGAGACTGCGGCCGTGGGCAAAGGCCGGAAGCGTCGCTTTTTTCGTCCACAATCTGATGGATACCTGCTTCTTCCACACCGGTGTTATGACACTTGTGGGAACCACACTGGCGGAACCTCAGATCGGGGGAAAGAGACTGACCAACCGCACCGTAAAGCTTTTATTTGGAGCCTTTGCCCTGCTCTTCCTCTGCAGCCTTTTTTTCTGTGTCGGAAACAGGTAAAGGCCCCCCCTTTCAGCCAACTCATAAATTCAAAGAAATCCCCCCTTGGCATTCTCACGGTTCCGCATTATAATGAAGAAAAACGATGGATGAGGAGGGTTTCAGAATGGTACACAGAAGCTATTATGGACACGATACTCAGTTTTACGGTGTAGAGGAGCACCGTCTGGTGGGAGGACGAGGGGACGGCATGCGTCTGTTTCAGGTCCGCAATGGAAGCGGATTGGAATTCACGGTCTCTGCCGACCGGGCTGCCGACATTTCCCGTATTTCCTACAAAGGCGTCAACCTGAACTATATGGGCTCTGCCGGTTATGTGGCGCCCGCCTATTACGATGAGCCCGGATTCGGATTTTTAAAATCCTTCACCTGTGGTTTCCTCACCACCTGCGGCCTGCAGAATATCGGTATCCCCGTCCAGGACGGTGATGTTTCCTGCCCGTTACATGGCACCGTCTCCAACCTTCCCGCCGACCGAATCTATTATACGGAAGAAGACGGAACCATTCAGATTCATGCCAAAATCAATGATATGGAAATCTTTAAGCAGAAGCTGGTTTTAAACAGAACGATTTCCTGTGAGCACGGAAAGAACATCCTAAAGCTTTCCGACGCCGTGACAAACGAGGGCTCCGCCGACGAGCCGCTCCTGCTTCTTTACCATATGAACATCGGCTATCCCCTGTTAAACGAGCACACGAAGCTGGCCGTTTCTTCTGAGCGTGTCCTCCCCCGCGACGACGAGGCGGCAAAAGATCTGGACACCTGGGACAAGATGCTTTCCCCCGTTCCCAATTTCCAGGAGCAGTGCTATTATCATGAATTTGAAAGTAGCTCCCCTTGTGCCAAAGTCTGGAACAGCGATGCAGGCGTGGGACTTGCCATCCGCTGGGACAAGACGCAGTTCCCTTATATGACCGAATGGAAGATGATGGGCGAGCGGGATTACGTCCTCGGACTTGAACCCTGCACCAACAAACTGGAGGGCCGCGCAAAGCTCCGCAAAGAAGGGGCCCTGCAGTTTGTCAAACCCGGCGAGGTCCGGCAGTTTGGAGTCGAGATCGAATTCTTCGATCAGGAGGGACTCTGGGAAGCCGCCCGATAGTCCCCATTAATATGAAAAGGGAGAAGCCGCCCGGCATGATCTCTATAAGCAAACGATTGGCGGTTCGCTGCCACGTTTGCGTTAGACATCATGCCGGGCGGCTTCCCTCGTCCCTCCTTATTTTTTCTTTTCCCGCGTCACAACCCCTTTCACCGCCACATAGAGCGCCCCAAAGAGAACTCCTGCCACCGGCCAGATCAGCCCGGCCGCCTTACCGTTTTCCGTCCGGAAAAAGACCACCAGAAAAATGGCTGTGACCGTGCACCAATAAAATCCCGCAAAGGCAGAGACTACCCTCGACGCCTCCTTATTTTTTTTAGTATAATCCCCTTCCTGCAGAAGCTTCTGATAGCTCCCCTTTACCATTCCCACCCGGATCAAAATGTAGACGCCGCAGGCCACCAAAAGGAGCAGCACTCCTATGGACAAAACCTCCCAGAGTGGATTTTCCAGAAATGCCGTGGTTACAACCGGTATGGCGCCTCCAATGCATAAAATCACTCCGATCGTGCACCCCATACGAAATGTCGGTTCAAAGTCTTCTTCTTTTTCTTTCACCTGCCGTATGATACCCGTCTCCAGCAGAATCGACTCTTTTTCCATATATTCATATCTTGACAGCCTAAATCCATGAAAGATCAGGATCGCCACTGCCACCGCCACAAGCACCAAAAGGATCACCAGGCCGATCCCAGCGGCCGCATCCTCCGAAAACGTAAGAAACCCAAATTCGGCCAGCCCGCCAAAGGTGATCAGGCAGATCGGCGAAACGATGCACAGGAAAACACCCAGAGCGATCCATTTGGATACTTTTTTCGTGATCTCCATAAATCCGTCCGCTTCCTCTGCCGAAACAAATCTGGGACTCACCTCTGGTTCTCGCCCTTTCTGCGCCATCTCTTCCTGCTCTTCTTTTAAGAGGTAGTCGGTCGTCACTCCAAAAATTTCGCTCATCCTCACAATTTTATCCAGTTCCGGAATGGAGACGCCGCCTTCCCATTTGGAGACGGACTGTCTGGATATCTCCAATTGTCCCGCCAGTTCCTCCTGGGACCAGCCTTTCTCTTTCCTGAGCCTTATAATCTTCTCTGCCAGTGTCATAATATCTTCTTCCTCCCTTTTGATCTTTTTTTGATCCTATCAAAAAACCTGGTTGACAACCACCAAGTGCGCTTGGAAATTTGTCAACCAGTAGTTGCACCTGCTCATTTCTCCATCTATTCCCCCTCTTCTTTATACCCATAAATCTCCATTCTCTTCCCGTCACTTGTTACCGTCACAGCTCCGCTCCGGTCCGTGCGAAAGACCTGGCAGCCGGCCTGTGCAAGCCGCCCCAGGGTCTCATCTGCCGGATGTCCGTAGCTGTTATGTTTTCCGCAGGAAATGATCCCGTATTTGGGCGCCGTCACTTCCAAAAATTCTGCCGAACTGGTGCCGCCGGAGCCGTGATGGGGAACCTTCAGGATATCCACCTTCCCTCCGACAGCGTCGCAAAACCCTTTCAGATATGCCGTCACATCCCTTTCTCCCACACCCTCCAGGTCCCCGGTAAACAGTACATCAAGTTCTCTCCAGGAAAGCCACAGGACCATGGAAGCCTCATTCTCCTCCGGCTCCTCTGAGCCGCTCCCGTCGGAAGCTTCCGGCCACAGACAGGTAAACGCTGCCTCTCCCGCCAAAAGCCGTTCCCCCCGCCCCAGAAAAGCCACGGGAATCCCGGCCTGCTCCGCTTGTTCTTTCAAAGCTTCAAGCCCCTCACTGCGATCTCTTCCCCTGGGCAGGACAAGCGTTCCAATCCGCCCTCGTTCCATCAATTCTCCAAGTCCGTTGATATGATCTGAATCGCCGTGGCTGACAAGTGCATAATCTACCTGTTCTTCTGCCTGTGCGTCTAAGAAGGGGCCCAGACGGTATTCTCCGACATTTTTTTCATCACTGCTGCCCCCGTCAATGAGAAACGTGAGTCCCTCTGCCGTCCGCAGGAAACAAGAGTCTCCCTGTCCCACATCCAGAAATACAAACTTCATTCCCCGGCAGTGGACCGGCCGCAGGCAGAAAAACATTCCCAAAAAGGCCAAAACACACCAAAGCCCTCCCCTTCGGCTCCTCGGGCATGCAGACGTTCTCCCCTCCGCCCTTCTCGCCATCTGTCTGCAAAGAAAGAGCAGCAGAATTCCATACAAGAACAGCTGCGGAAGCTTCGGCTGCCCTGTCCGCCATATGGCTCCCGGCAGCTTAAGGCTCTGTTCCCCTAAACATTCATACAGCCAAAGAATTCCTCTGGCGGGGAAAACCAGCACAGACATGAGCCCCGGAAACCATCCCCCGAGTACGGCTCCCGCAATGCCCAAGAGAGCTGCCGCCGTGAATAACGGCAGCACCATCAAATTTAAACATAAACTGTAAACCGGAAATTTGTAAAAGAACCACGCCTGCACGGGAAGTGTAACCAGTTGAATAGAAAGTCCGGAAAGAATGGGAGTAAGAAATTTCGGAAGCTTCGCCCGGAGAAAGAGCGGATACAAAAGCCCTAAAGAAAGTACGGATCCATAAGACAGGAGAAAACCGCTCTGAAACAGCAGAAGCGGACGGCGAATTAGCATAAAAAGAGCCGAGAGAGCCGCCGCGGAAGAAAGGTCATATTGTCTGCCCAACACCTGTCCAATCCCGTAGACAGTCAGCATAAAAAACGCCCGGCCTGCGCTGGTCCCCTCCCCGGTCAAAAGATAATAGCAAAACGACATGGCCGTACAGCCCAGAGCCGCCAGCACGTAAGGGCATCTCAGCCATTTCTTAAGCAGGCGGTAGATCCCCATGCCTGCCAGAGAAATGTGGAGGCCGCTGATGGCGAGGAGATGTCCCATGCCGCTCTCCGTATACAGAGAAACGCTCCCCTCATCCGCCTCCCATTTTTCGCCGAGGACCATCGCGCAGAGCATCCCGCCGCTCTTCTCTCCTGCTGCCCGAGAGAGATTCTCTGAAAACTGCTGCCTCAAATGCCGCAGGCCCATGCGCAAATAATCCGTCCGCCCGGACACCGCCAAAAGACGCATGCCTTTTGCCCGGTAGGAGATCCCCTGTCCCCGGTAGTAGCCTCTGCCATCAAACTGTCCCGGATTTCCAGGCTCTTCCAGCTCCGAAAGGCGGACACGCATCGTAATGCTCCGGCCCTCACACACCTCCTCCGGAAGCTCGTCCAGGGAAAGCAGCACGCCGCCCACGGAAAGCTCCCCCGCCTCGTCTGCCTCATCCCGCAAAACGGTGCAGTCGGAAACCAGGAGGCGGAAGCTTTTGCCCCCAGACGCCGTGCGAAGCTCCACACGGGCCACCCTTCCGCAAAGCGTCACAGTTAGACTTTCCTCTGCCTCAAGGCACGCGTCCAGCTCCCGGACTGCAGGAGAATTTTCTGCCTGACGAAGACGAAGGACACCCAGCAAAAATACAAAGGGCAGCACAAGCCAGATGATCCGCCGGCGTCGAACCACTCCCGCCGAGTGTCCTGGCGGCCCTCCTCCCCAAAGTTTACGGCAGACTGCTGCCGTCAACACCATGACGATAAACCAAAGGCCCCGGCTCTGCAGGGCAAGCACCTCTCCAAGCGCATAGGCTCCCACAACCCACAACAATGGCCTTTTTATTACCAAGTGAACCCAATTTCCTTTCTGATTTTACTTTCACTTTTTAATTTTTTGATTCTGTTTCCTGCTCTGCGGCGGCCCCTCCTTCAATATATTCCGTCCGCCGCTCCAAGGGCTGCTCCAAATCAATGCTGTCCCGGAATTTGATATTCCCGACTCCCTCCACGGAAATCTGTACCCGGCTCACATTGGGCAGCTCTGTCAGGGAATCTACAATGGAATAGATCGGAATGTAGTCGCTGACGTTGAGCGCATCATTGATAAACGCCGAGTCAAAATTGATGTAACAGACCCCTTTTCTCGTAGCTACAGACAGCGCCTTGGATGTCTTCGGCAGGGTGGCATAACGCCCCTCCTCCTCACAGCCGGCAAGCAGCTGCTCGACCACCAGCGACTCCGTAGAAATCCCCGTGTCACATACCACAGACCGCTCCGTTTCCAAAAGCGTTGTCCCTGTCTCATCCGTAAAATACAGGGTCAAATCCACCTGCTGCAGCTCAGCCGTATTCTCACCCGGGCTTTCCACAAAAGACGTGGCGGACATCAGATTGATGCTGTTGCTGGCAGCATCCAAAAGAGGCTGGTCGTTGACATAAAAGCCCACATACTCCACCCCCTCGATCTGGGTCAGGGTTTTGACCACCGCCGCCCGGCACAAAATCTCCCGAATCGGCTCCATGGCCGTATAGGCCGCGTTAAAATACACGAAAAGCTGGCCGCCATCCCCAACCTCTGTCCGAACAGCACGGACCTCGCCGGGGATTGCGGACAAGAGCTCCATATTCTTGGGAGCCTCCTGCATCCTGGAAAGGAGCTCGTCTGCCAGACGCACCGTATCCGTTTCCTCCGGCCTGCAGATCTCTGTCCCCAGCTTTGTAAATGCCTGATTCGTATAATAAAGATAATATTCTCCTTCTCCTGCTTCCTCCTGCCCAGTCTCGGTCTTGCCGCAGGCCAAAAGCCCGGCCAGGACCGACAGGAGAAGAAACAAGCCGATCCTTTGCTTCATAATCTCCTCCTGCTATGCAATATAGATGAGCGGGACCCGCACCGTAAAAGTTGTCCCCTCATTGTCCTTGCTGTAAAGCTTAATCGCGCCATGGTGAGAATAAACGATACTCTTTGTGATGGCAAGCCCCAGCCCTGTCCCTCCGGCCTCCCTGGAGCGGGCCTTATCCACCCGGAAAAACCGTTCAAACACATGCTCCTGGGATTCCTCCGGAATGCCGATCCCATTATCAGCCACCTTTACATAAAAAAACTTGTGGTCGGCATTCAGGCTGACCTTCACCCATCCGTCCCGGTTGTTGTACTTGATTGCATTCTCCACCAAATTGCTGATGGCCAAGGTCAATTTCATCTTGTCCACCTCCGCCACCACCGGCCGGAAGCTTTCCAGAATCAAATCCACATTTTTCTGCTTCGCAATGGGTCTCAGCCGTTTCAGAGTTCCTTCCAGAAGCTCATTGACATTGATCTGGGTAATATTCAGCTCCGTGGAAGATTTGTCCAGCCGCACCAGGCTCAAAAGGTCCTCGATGATCTGGCTTTCCCGGTCGATCTCCTCCGAAATATCACCCATAAATTCCCGGTAAAGTTCCACCGGCACATTCTCCTCACTCATCAGCGAATCCGCCAGCACCCGAATGGAAGTGATGGGCGTCTTCAACTCGTGAGACACGTTGGAGACAAACTGCTGCCTGGATTCGTCCAACCGCTTGAGCTGCTTTAAGGTCTTATTGTAAGCCTCCGAAACCTGCCTCGTCTCCACAAAGTTCCCCACCTTGATCTCCTCACCCAATGGATTCTCGGTGGCGTGGTTTAAGGACGCCGTGATCCGTTTAAAAGGCCGCACCATCCAATGGGAAAGGACCGCCGAGAGGATGACCACCATCACCAGCTCGATCATCTCCAGCAGACGCATCCGCACTTTGAGCTTCTCCGCCAATTCATCCAGGGAGCTCGTGGAGGAGGAAAGGAGCATCACTCCGACCACCTCCGCGTTATCCGCACCGTAAATAGGCTGGGCAAAATCCATGTATTTATTGCCCCGACTGTAATTTACCCTTCTCTCCCCGGAAAAGCATTGAAGCACTGCCTCCGAAATGTTGTACTTCCCGCTGTCGCTCTCATATGTATCTTTGATGATCCGAAAGCTTTTGTTTACCACAACCACGCGGCCATCCTGCAGGCTGGCCATCTGCTCCAGCTCGGCATTGATCACCTCATTCTGGGGATTATCCACGTAACCGCTTTTGGAAACCTGATTCGCCAGGATCATCCACTGATTCTGGATCCTTGCAATCCTGGACTGAACCTCATTGTCCGTCGAGGCGGCATAGACAATATAATTGACCACAAACACCGGCACGGTGCCAAGGAGTACCAACATCACAAACCACACAAGCCGCAGACTCTTTAGCCGGCTCGGTTTCCTCCCGCTGCCCTTCTTATCCTTTGAAAAAATAACCAACGCCCCATTTCGTATATACGTACTGCGGATCACTGGGATTAGCCTCCACCTTTTCCCGCAGTCTTCTCACATGTACATCCACCGTCCGGACATCTCCGGGATACTCATACCCCCACACAATGTTTAAAAGCTTCTCCCGGCTGTAAACCTTCCCCGGATTGGTGAGCAGAAGCTCCAGAAGGTCGAACTCCTTCCCTGTCAGGTTCAATTCCTTTTCTCCGTTCCACACCCGACGGCTTTCTTTGTCCATGGTCAGTTCCTTGACCTTCAGGGTATTTTTCTGCTCTGTGGCCTTCGCCCTCTTCGCATTTCTTCTGATAATGGCCTTAATCCTGGCCTTCACCTCCAAAATATTGAACGGTTTCGTAATGTAATCGTCGGCTCCCATGTCAAGCCCCAGAATTTTATCCATGTCGTCGCTCTTTGCCGTAATCATAATAATGGGCACATCAGAAAATTCCCGTATCTGCTGACAGACTTCAAAACCGTCAAAAACCGGAAGCATCACATCGAGAAGCACCAGGTCATATTCCCCCCGCTTCACCAAATCAATGGCTTCCTGCCCGTCATAAGCGCAGTCTACCTCCATGCCCTCCTGCTCCAGACTGAACCGGAGCCCCTTCACGATCAACTTTTCATCGTCAACCACCAGAATTCTGTTTGCCATCCTGCTCTCCCCTGCCCTTCCAATGCTGCTTTCCTGACCGCAATTTTATCCTTCCGTTTTTACTGTAATCCGGTTCTTCAGTTTTTCATAGGCGGCTTCCTTAATCCCGGGCACCTGCATGATATCCTCCGGCGCACCGAAGGGCCCATGCTCCTCCCTCCAGGAAATGATCGCCTCCGCCTTTGCTTCTCCGACCCCAGGCAGCCCCATCAGTGTCGTCTTGTCCGCATGATTCAGGTCCACTAGGCCATCTGGCACAGGGTCCGTCCCGGCCGCATCAAGGCTGCCGGCCGCCTGGCCTCCCGTCACCCCGTAGCTCCCGGAGGGACCGTACAACTCCTCCCCGGAAAGCTCAGAAAGAAACGGGACCCGCACCTTGGCTCCATCAGACACGGCGTCTGCCAGATTCAAATAATCTGCCGCCGCATCCTCCGCCATGCCTCCGGCCGCGTCCACCGCCTCGAACACACGGCTGCCCGCCGGCAGCTCATACACTCCAGGAAGTTTCACCGCTCCGCAGACATGTACCTGGATCAGTTCCTCCGCGGCAGCTTCCGGTACGGTACACTCTGATGGACCGGTTTCCGATACTCCTGTCTCTAAACCGATTTCCGCCATGTCGTCCGCCGCACAGCTTTCTGCCTCTTCCGGAGACGAAGCCGTCTCCAAAACCACGGCTGGCTCCCGGCCGCAGCCGGAAAGACCGGCCAATCCTACAAAAACGGCTGCTGCCAGAAAACCCGCCGCCCCAATGGCAGCGCTGCGCAGCAGCACAGCCTTCATCCCTTTTGTAATTTGACGTTTCTCTTCGTTCTTTCTGTACATGACATCCTCCTTTTGGCGGATGCCCGCATTTCCCACACTACTTTATTCTAACCGAAACGCCCGTTCTTTACAAGAGTTTACCACTTAAAAATTACAATTCCAACAATTGAAATGACCATACCGAGAAGCTTATGCCACTCAAAGGCCGCCTTCTCCATCCCAAACAGTCCGAACAGCTCGATCACATAAGCCACAACCACCTGGGAAGTCACAATCAGCATGGCTGCCCTGGCCGGTCCCAGGCTCCCCATGGCCTCAATGACCGTGTAGGTGATAAACGCCCCCATCACTCCACCGAGCAGCATATATTTGGGTTCTACCTGCCAGAACGCCAAAACCGGCTCCCGCCCTGTAAAGAGCCATGCGGCCACACAGGTTAAAAAAGCGGTGAGTTGTACAAAACCTGCCGCCACCCAGACGCTGCTGGCCTTCGTCACCTCCGTGTTGAATACCCCCTGGATACTCATAAGCGCCCCTGAAAGCAGTGCGATCAGTATTCCGAACATAAGAAATCCCTCCATTCGAGGATAGTGTAACCAAAAATGGAGGGAATAAAACCGTATTTTTTCAAAATTTATAAATGGATATCGGAAGCCCCTATTGTCAAAGTTTTTCCGTCTCCGCATTGACATATGCCTCGCAGGAGCGCATGGCAAGAATGGTCTTTTCCATCAGGTCCTCCAGCGTCCAGCCAAGCATCTCCGCTCCATCCCGAATCACATCCCGGGAACATCCGGCTGCAAAACGCTTGTCCTTGAACTTCTTCTTTAAACTGGATACCTCCATGTCCATGACACTTTTCGAAGGGCGCATCCTGGCGGCAGCCCCGATCAGGCCTGTCAGTTCGTCCGCCGCAAACAGCACCTTCTCCATCTCATGCTCAGGCTTCACATCACTCACCAAGCCGTAGCCATGGCTGCACACTGCATGGATCAGTTCCTCCTCCGCGCCTCCTTCTTTCAGGAGCTCCGGCGCCTTTTTACAATGTT
>CAJUOF010000025.1 GCA_910587905.1 uncultured Lachnospiraceae bacterium | reverse complement strand
CATACGAGATTCGGTTACGTGACTGGAGTTCAGACGTGTGCTCTTCCGATCTATACATTTTGTCCAACATGGCCGCATCTTTAAGAAGCTGTACCTGATGGCCCTCCAGTACCTTGCAGATCCGGTCTACATTGACCTCCGCCTTTGCGTACTTTGCCTTCATGGCGGTCATTTTATTGGAAGATTTCTTAAAAAATCCCAGAAATCCCTTCTCTTCCTCCGCGTCAAAGCTTTTCAGCTCCGTCACCACACCGGAGAGCAAATCTCCGACCTCTCCCAGATCTTTGGTTTTCACATTATTGAGCGCCGACTCGGAAAAGTCCGCCATCTTCTTCTGTGCACCTGCCCCGTACTGAAGGACTGCCGCCGAATCTGACAAGTCAATCTGTCCCGCAAAATCATCCACCATCTTTTTCTCTGCGTCGGAGAGCATACTGTCATCCCACTTCGGCGGCTCAGGCGCTGCAGGCACCTTTGGCGCCTCCGGTTTCTCCACGAACGGATTTAAGGTCAGCACCGGTCCTTCTGCCGGCATATCGAACTCGTTACCCATGATCATTCCTCCCGTTTCTCTTTTTTATAATTTTATTCAGCCTCACTGGTTCTGTTCCTTACCCTCTGCCATGACCGTCTTTCCCTCTCAGCCTGCTCCTCTCCTGCCGAGTCCGCTCTCTGAAAGCCCTTCCTGGGCAAGCAGTGTCTTTAGCACGGAAATGTCCGTCGAAACATCCCACATGGTATCCTGGAACAAGCTGTCGAACAATCGCTCAAACGCTTCGTTTAAGGTGTCCAGAGTCGCTTCAATCTCTTTCTGGGAACTCTTTATATTGTCTCCCTGAACCGGTTGAGCCGAAAGCTCTGCGTAAGCTTCCAAAAGCTTCACCGTCGTGGGGAGATAATATTCCATCAACTTTTCTATATCCTCAATACTTTCCGGGTGCTTCTCCACCCGCTCAAAAATCCGGGCAATGACCAGTTCCATACGGGAAATTTTTTCGGAGATCTCTTCACCTGGAATTGCATCATTGCAGGAGCGGATTTTCTGCACATAAGCCCGGCCGCTCCTCACAACCGCTTCCGCCTCCGGTGTCAGACGCCGCGTTTCTCCTGCCTCCCGGCTGTCGGCTGCCTGTCCCCCTGCCGCCTTGTCAGCCTGGTTGGTCCACATCGCCTGCTCTGCCCGCCGCGCCTGATCCTCCTCCAAAGCCTCCGCCTGCTTCATGGTCTCCCGATATTGGGCATAGGTGGCGTCGTCCGCAATGAAACAGGTTTCCCCGTCATCAAAATGTCCCTGCAAAAACCAGCCCCGCTTCATCATCCGCTTGAGGTCCTTCACCACGTAAGCCCGGCTTTTGCCCACCGCCTTTGAAAGTTCCTTGACATCACAGTAGGTGCGTCCTTTAAATCTTGCTATGTAGCTGCGAAACCGCTTTGCCATGGAGCGTTTCCCGGAACCGACCGCACTCATCACAAGCCCTACTCCAACCAGAGGGATCAGAACACTTCCCGCTATGGTAAAGCCCAAAAGATGGCCGATGGAAAGGTCCAGGACACCGAGCACGGCCACGGCAAGGCCCGCCCCCACTCCGAGAATTCCTCCGCAAACAGAGAGGGCAACGCCTCCGGCACGAGTAATAGAAGCCTGACGTCCCGCATAGAGAGCGGTGCTTTCCCTTCCCGCATAGAGAGCAGTAGTTTCCCTCTGTGCGTGTCCGCCCTGCCAGCCTGTCTGAAACCGCAGGCCGCCCGTCACACCGTTCACCGCATCATTGATCGTATTTTTTATGGTTTGATTTAAGGTTCGAAAATCCTGGGAATTCACGGCATCCTGCACGATATCGCAGATATGACTCCCCACATCCCGCCAGTCTTCCTTCATTGCGCTTTCCGTCTCCTTTTCTTCCGCTGTCATACTCTTATGATTATAACGAAAATCCCCCGCAAAAGCAACAAAGGATTCCGCAAAAAGGCAGCCGCCTGCGATTTGATCACACGGACAGCCGCCCTTTTCCTTTTATATCATATAATACCACTCTTCACTCTGAGAAAACTCCTGGATCTTTAACTCGCCCCCGGAATTTGGCCGGAATTTTAACTCCGGATTCTTCATGTTCACCTTCGTATCGGCCGGTATGGACGAAGTGATAAACACACTGCCGCCGATCACAGAATTTTCCCCAATGACCGTCTCACCGCCCAGAATGGACGCTCCCGCATAAATGGTCACATGGTCCTCGATGGTCGGATGTCGTCTCGCATTCCTCATCTTCTCCACATTCCTGGTGGAGAGCGCCCCGATGGTCACTCCCTGATAAACCTTCACATGGTCCCCGATGACCGCCGTCTCCCCCACCACAATACCTGTGCCATGGTCAATACAAAAATAGTTTCCGATGAAGGCCCCCGGATGGATGTCGATCCCCGTGATGCTGTGGGCGTGCTCCGTCATGATTCTTGGGATCAGAGGCACTTTTAAAAGGAACAGCTCATGGGCCAAACGGTACACCGTGATCGCATAGAGCCCCGGATAGGCCATAATGATCTCCTCCCGGCTTTTTGCCGCCGGATCCCCCTGAAATGCCGCCTCCACATCGGTCTCCAGGACTGCACGCACGGCCGGGATGCGCTTGAAAAATGCCACAGCCGCCGCCTCCCCGTCCTCATGGCTCCCCGCAAACTGCAGGGCCAGCCCAATCTGTTTGTTCAGATGATAGATCACATCCTCCACCTTCACCGACATCTTATGGCTGATCCCGTATATTTTATAGGTCTTGTCAAAATAGTACCCTGGATACACGATCTGCAAAAGTCCGTTGATGATTTTCACGATTTCCTGCTTATCCGGCTGTCTGAACATATCAATCCTGTCGACGGCCCGCTCTCCCCGGTAGTCTCCCAAAATTGCTTCTGTAATCGTTTCAATCTCTTTTTCGATGATCCTTCCCATGAAATCCTCCCTCTATCCTCTATATATGTGGTTCCACAAACAGCCCTCACTGCTCTGTAAACAATGGAGTCGAATAATACCGATCCCCGGAATCCGGGAGCAGGGCGACTATGACCTTTCCTGCATGTTCCGGCCGCCTTGCCAGCTCGATGGCTCCATGGAGCGCCGCCCCTGAGGAGATCCCCACCAGAATACCCTCCGTCCTGGCAAGAAGCTTTGCCGCCGTAAATGCATCCTCCGTTTCCGCCCTGAAAATCTCATCATACACGGAAGTATCCAAAACCTCCGGAATAAATCCGGCGCCAATTCCCTGAATCCCGTGAGCTCCCGCTGTCCCCTCCGAGAGAACCGGAGAATCAGCAGGCTCCAACGCCACAATCCGAATATCCGGATTTTTCTCTTTCAGATAACTCCCAACTCCGGTAAGGGTGCCGCCTGTTCCGACCCCCGCGATAAAAATATCAACGGCTCCTTCCGTATCTCTCCAGATTTCCGGCCCCGTTGTCGCCCTGTGAACGGCAGGATTGGCCGGGTTCACAAACTGGCCGGGAATAAATCCGCCGGGGATCTCCTTCGCCAGCTCCTCCGCCTTCTCGATGGCACCCGCCATTCCCCTTGTGCCCTCCGTCAGCACCAGCTCCGCCCCATATGCCTTCAGGATATTCCTCCGCTCCATGCTCATAGTCTCCGGCATGGTCAGAATCATCCGATATCCCTTCACCGCCGCAATGGCCGCAAGGCCAATTCCCGTATTTCCTGATGTGGGCTCAATGATCACAGCCCCCTCCTTCAGGACACCCCTGGCCTCCGCCTCCTCGATCATCGCCTTCGCCACCCGGTCCTTCACACTTCCGGCCGGATTCAAATATTCCAGCTTCACCAAAACCTTGGCCGCAAGCCCAAGTGCTCTTTCCATATTTACGACCTCAACCAACGGAGTATTCCCGATCAGTCCCAAAATCCCTCTATCATAACCTGCTATCATTTTTCCTTCTTTCTTTAATTGACTTCTATTATTTGATCTCTATTATATTGATATTTAAACGTAAAAAATCCGGGTAAGCAAACCACTTTGCTTCCCGGACACATGAACCCTTCTATGGACAAAACATTCAAATACAACAAAACCTGTTGCAACATCCTGTCACACAGCATATCCGGTACAGCAGCATCCGGCAACAACACAGGTTTTTACAACAAGTCTTTCTCATGTCAGATCTCCTTCTCATTTTTCTAAAGTAAATCGTAACATTCTTTTCCCGTCCTGTCAACAAAAAATAGGTTCTTTCCAAAGTCTTTCCAAAATCAGCTGAATCCGCCTCTCTTTTCCGTGCAGAAAATGAGTGGAAAAGGAACCGGACGGGCAGTATAATTGATAAAAAAGAAAAGGAGCTTACGCATATGGAATGGATCAAACGACTCAACGACGCAGTCCGTTACATGGAGGAACATCTGACGGACGAGATCAGCTATGAACAGCTTGGAAGGATCGCCTGCTGCTCTTCCTATCACTTTCAGCGGATGTTCACTTACATGGCCGGCGTTCCCCTGTCGGAGTACATCCGCAGGCGGAAAATGTCCCTGGCGGCCGTGGACCTGAAAAGCGGGGACGCAAAGGTCATCGACATCGCCGCCAAATACGGCTACCGCTCCCCCACGGCCTTCAACCGGGCCTTCCAGTCGGTCCACGGCATCGCTCCCTCTGCCGTCCGAAATGAGGGCGTCTCCGTGAAATCCTTTCCGCCGATCACCTTTCAGATCACCGTGAGCGGCGCCGCGGAGCTAAGCTACCGGGTAGAACAAAAGGAAGCCTTCCGCATTGTCGGCCTGTCGAGGCCCCTGGAACCGGAGATCGAGAAGAATTTTGCGGTGGTCCCGGGCCTCTGGCAGGAAGCCGCCATGAACGGGACCGTGGAAAGGCTGGCCGGAATGATGGACACCGCACCCATGGGCATCCTGGGAGTCAGCGTCTGCAGCGACGAGGAACAGTGGAAATATTTCCTTGCCGCCGCCAGTACGAAAAAGGACGACAGCCTGGAAGAATATACGATTTCCTCCTTTACCTGGGCCATTTTTTCCGGGGAGGGTGCCTGCCCCGGGGCCATCCAGGAGCTGGAGCGGCGCATCGTGACGGAATGGCTCCCCACCTCCGGATATGAATATGACAACGGGCCGGACATCGAGGTCTATCTGAATCCTGACCCGTCCGACGCAAAATTTGAAGTCTGGATACCGGTCAGACAAAAGCAGGCCCACGAGCTCCTATAAGGCCCTGTAATACCCCGTCTGCCGAGAGGGCCATGATCTGCCGAACGACCATGAGCCTATGGACGACCACAGGCCCGCCGAACGACCGTGGTCCTATCGGACGGCTGCAATCCCGCCGGACGGCCGTGACCCCGCCGGACGGCTGCAATTCCGCCGGACGGCTGCGGCCCTCACGGCAGCACGAAGGTCAGCTTCACCG
Organism: uncultured Lachnospiraceae bacterium; assembly: GCA_910587905.1. Lineage (GTDB taxonomy): Bacteria > Bacillota > Clostridia > Lachnospirales > Lachnospiraceae > Lientehia. Next base: position 3,793 of record CAJUOF010000025.1, on the reverse strand, counting down.
GATTGTGGTCCGAGTAACGGAATTCGCCGTCCAGATTCTCCGCCCGGGCCGTGATCCCGTCGGAGACGATGAAGCCGTCCACGATGACCGTGTAGGTGACGCCCTTCTCGTAGGGAATGTCCGCCCCCCGGCAGGTGGGCACCTCGGCCGCATTGTCGGCCTTTACAAAATGATACCCGTCCGCAAGCTGGGAGTCGTCCAGTTCAAAGACCCAGCCGGGCACCTTCTGTTCGCTGGGAAAGCTCTCGATGGAATCCGCAATGTCGTGGTTGAAGTCCCCGCCGGCGATCACGTAATTTCCCTTCTCCCGCTCCTCCTCGAACACCTGGTTCAGAAGCGCAAGCTGTTTCGCCCGGATCTTTCCGCCCTCGTCGTAGGCGCTCAGATGCAGGTTGATGAGCAGAAGCTCCTTCCCGTTCTCCAGGGGAACCCGGCTCACCATAAAGCAGCGGTCCAGATCCGTGAACTTGGTGATGAAGGAGTTATCCACCGGGAACTGCCTGCGGACGCTCTCCGAAATCTGATATTTCCCCAGGGTCAGCATTCCCGCCCGAACCGCACCGTGGGGCTCATGGAACGGGTAAAACAGGTAAGCGCTGTGAAAATTGCAGGCGAAGGCCGAGGCATAGTCGGAAAACGCCTCCTTGAGAAGCCCCACCTGGTTGATCCCGTAGCTTCTGGTCGCCTTCTCGTCCGCCTCCTGCACGAAGATGAAATCCGGGTCCTCCCCCTCGAGAAGGCCGATGCTCCCCTCCGTGTTGGCGAGAACCTCCTCCCTGGATTTCCCTCTGGCGGACCTCCCCGCCGTCTTCGTCCCGTCCTTCATCTCGCCCGTGTCCATGAAAAAGGTGTAATCGTCGGAATAGGCGCCGAAGCCGATGTTGTAAGTCATCAGCGTATAAGACGTCCCGGATCCCAGCGTTTCCTCCCGGTTGTTCTCCGTCACGATCACCTGATTGTCCTCGATCCGGTAATACTGAAACTGCATATAGGCCACGTAGCCGCCCACCAGAAGGATCAAAACCAGAAGCACGCCGCCGAAAAATATGCCGGCCCGCTTCCATACTTTCTTTTTCCCCGATCCCGTTTTGGAAGCTCTTCCCATGACAATACCCCCTGTCCTTTCTGCTACCATCATAGCAGAAAAAACCGGGGGCATCAACCGTGACGAGGCACCGTGACAAAAGTTTTAAAAACCTGTTGACAGCGATAAAAATCTGTGCTATTATTCCTAACATAGTTAGTAATTTTGAAAGGCATTGGTAAAGCATGGACTACACGGAATTGGCGATACAACTGATTGATATGCGTGCCGCCACGCCGCATATCAAGATGGAGCGGACCATGTCCCAAATAGCAAGGGGCGAGGTTTTAGCGTTAAACTATCTGGCGGCAAACGGAAACCAGGCTTACCCCAAAGACATGAGCCGGGCGCTTATGCTGACCACGGCGAGAGTCGCTGCCATGCTAAAATCTTTAGAGGGACAGGGCATGATCACACGAACCCCCGACCTCTCAGACAGTCGGCAGGTCATTGTCTGCCTGACGGAAAAGGGCATCTCCCTGGTCGAAGAGCGCCGAACCGGAATGATTCATGCGGTGGCAAAAATGCTGGAGGCTTTGGGGGAGGAGGATGCAAAAGCCTATGTCCGCATCCAGGCCAGACTGATCGAGCTGGGCGATATTTGGAGGTGACGTTCTTCGTAAAAACACAGGATTGAATAACAAAATAGCCGAGGCACTATAGATTGCTATAGAGATAAGTCCTATGCGAGCAGTTCGCATGGGACTTCATTTTTTAGGAGGTAACAGCATGAACCCAATCATACAAGTGGAGCATTTCTCAAAAAAGTACGGGGATTTTACGGCGGTGGATGATATTTCCTTCACCGTAGACGAGGGCAGTATTTTTGCCTTCCTCGGCCCCAACGGTGCAGGTAAAAGCACGACGATCAATACTCTGTGTACGATCCTTGACAAAACGGAGGGCACTCTGACGATCAACGGCCATGATGTCTGCGAAGAGCGCAGTCTGGTGCGCAAAGACATCGGGATCGTCTTTCAGGATTCCACTCTCGACGCCCAAATGACAGTGGAAGAAAACCTGAAATACCATTGCAGCTTCTACAAAGTGCCGAAGAACGAGGTGCAGGACCGCATCAACTTTGCCCTTGACCTGGTGGAGCTTACCCAGTGGAAGCGGGCGGCGGTGGGCAGTCTGTCCGGCGGCATGAAGCGGCGGGCCGAGATTGCGAGAGGGCTGGTGCACGATCCCAAAATTTTATTTTTAGACGAACCCACCACCGGTCTGGATCCGCAGACCAGGGCTAATGTGTGGGAATATATCCGGCGGCTCCAAAAGCAGAAAAATATGACGATCTTTCTTACCACCCACTATATGGACGAGGCGGAGGTCTGTTCAAAAATCGTCATTATGGACCACGGGAAAATCATTGCCCACGATACGCCGGAGAACTTAAAACACCAATATACGGGCACCGAGGTCGATGTTGTCTGCACACAGACCGAACCCCTGGAGGCCACATTGCGGGAACGGGAGATTTCCTATTGGAAAGACGGGAACAAGCTGATTTTCCACACAAAGGAAGCGCCTGCCGCATTGGAAGTTCTATCCGCACACAGAACTGCAATTACGGACTTTGAAGTAAAAAACGGGACGCTGAATGAAGTGTTCCTGGCAATTACGGGAAAGGAGATTCGAGAAGGATGAACCCGATTACAGCGATTGTACAAAGAAATTTACTGAATTATGTCAGGAGTAAGGGACGAGTATTTGGAGCGCTTTTTATGTCCATGTTTATGCTGGTGATGTTTTCGTTTCTGATGAAATCTTCCATGAGCAGCCTTGACACGCCCATGAACTATCTGATTTCCGGTGTGATTATCATGAGCGTGTTTCAGGTCAGTGTCAATAATTCCTCTGATATTCTGTCCGACATTTCCAGCGGCTATATGAAGGAGGTTCTGGTTGCGCCAATCGCGCGGACGCAGATTTCCATGGGACACGTTTTGTCAGGGGCAGTCATCGCCACGCTACAGGGCATCGTCACCATGATCTGCGGCATTGTTCTTGGACTGCGGGTAGACGTCCTGCAGATCCTGCTTCTGGCTGCGGTAATGCTGGTTTCCGCCATGGCATTCAGCGCCATCGGCCTGTTTCTGGCTACGGTTTCCCGCAACTCCCCCACCTTCCAGACCTTAAGTTCCATGATTATGATGCCCCTGACTTTTGTTTCGGGCGCATATATCCCCACCACCATCATACCCGGTTTTCTCCTGCCCATCGTCTACCTGAATCCGCTGACCTATACGACCTCCATCTTCCGCTATATCGCCCTGGGGGCGCACACGCTGACCACGGAGGAACTGGTAAGGCAGGGCATAGCATTCGACCTCGGCGGATTTGTCATCACGCCGTTTATGGGGCTGGACATTACCACTTTGATCGGTGCCTTTTTCTTTGTGCTGTGTGTCCGCAAATTTAACCGTGCAGACTTCTCCACCATCAAGATCGCCGCAGGTATGCGGGGCGGCGGCGCTCCGGCGAGATAAGTATGAAAGCAAGCTTTCATATCTACCTTTATGGCAGGTGCAAGACCTGCCATGCAGAGGAAAAGAAGATAACGAGGTTTCCCGAGGCTTCCTCTCACTGTTCCATAAGCGCCCTGTATTCCTCCAACGCACCTTCCATCCCCTCCTGTGCATAGGGTCCGCTCAGAGAGAAGCCTCCGGCATCCCGATACTCCACCCGCACGTCCAGCCGGCTCATGAT
>CAJUOF010000024.1 GCA_910587905.1 uncultured Lachnospiraceae bacterium | reverse complement strand
AGCTTGCCGTCTTTCCTGTCGGACTCTTTCAACAGGTTGTAGTCAATTTTTGCCTTGTACTTTCCGTACTGCTCCAGATACTTCTCGTCGATGCCGGCTTTCGCGGCGATCTCCGTGATCGGAGACATGGTACACTCCTGCGCAATCTCGATGTCTGTTTTGAATCCCATAATAACATCTCTCCTTTCTCGCCGGGCTTCTCACCCGCCTGTACATATGTTGGTTAGTCACTGGCAGAATTTCTGCCATTATATATACCTTGACGGACGTAGTCCGCCTATCCCGCAGGGATCCGCATTCAGGCATACCCTTTGGGTGTACAGTAGCGAACGCGGCATTGTAACGCAGATGGTTTCCCCCCTCCGTGCGCGCTTCACAGCACATACAGGTATGGGTGAACTGTCTTCGTTCACCCTTTCCCCCTCTCTCCAGGTTCACATCTTTCGTTCACCCTCAACATTCCATCCGGTGACACTTGACGCACAATACCTACTCTACTTTATACCAGTATCGAACAGCCTTACATCACAACTCTCTGGCTAAAGCTTTCAGCGTGCCGATGGAGATGTCCCCCACGGCCGCCATGTCCTCCCCGTGAAAGGCGGAGGAAAAATTATCGGAGAATAAAATCTGAGCGGAGGGCGGAAACTCTTCGTCCCCCTCCCAGATCATAAAGCGAAGCTTCAGATCATCCAGGAATGCAAACTCATAGCCCGCATCTCCCACGGAAAGTTTTTTGCCCTCAAGCTTCTCCATGACCCGACAAAATTTGTCCAGGCTGAAACCAAAGCCAAAGGCCAGGCGCTTCACGCACCTTCCCTGGAACACCTGATTGTAATGGTTCCCCCAGGGCATATCCGCATAGGCGTAAAAATTCCCCTGGGAAGCAACCCGCTTCCCCTCCAGGAGATAGCGGACGAGAAGAATCTTCGTTTCCAGGTTGTCGAGAAGCGGCGCATAAGAACCGTCCCCGTCCAGACAGACCGTCTCAAAGTCCGGATGGCTGATGGTATACCGCTTATTCATGAGAGTCACCGAAAAAAGCCGTTTTTCCCGGTCATAGGGAACGCCGGATACCTCGGATAAAAGCTCCGGGTCCACCTCGCGGTAACGGGCCTTGTAGGTCTCGAAGGGGACTCTCTCTTTTTGATTCTTTTCATAAGGAATATTCATAAAATTGGGGTTCCTTAATTTTTTTCCGGCGGACCGTGCGCCTTTAATCTAGGGATTCCTGGCTCACGGACGGGAACAGGCCGCTGTTGGTATGAGGAATAAAGCAGGCCGCCACAAATTCATCCATATAGCCGGGCGTGGTGGAAAGTTCCAGGTATGTCATGCTCTGGGCCAGTTCATAGACCTTCCGCTCCGCTTCCCCGGACAGCAGCATGGCGTAAGCACCGGACAGGGAAGAATTCCCTATGTAGTGGAACTTCTCCAGGGGAATGTCGGGAAGCATGCCGATGCCCACCGCATTCTTCATGTTGATGCCGCTGCCGATTCCACCGGCCACGTACACGTCGTCCACCATGGACACGTCAAAATCCAGGGACGTGAGAAGCGTCTGGATGGCCGAGAAGATGGCGCCCTTGGCACGGATGAAATTGTCGATGTCCACCTCGGTGATCTCCACGTCCTTCACGGAGCCTGCCTGCTCCTTAAAGGCCAGCACGTAACTCCCCATGCCGTACTTGTCATGGCGGACCCGCTCCCCTTCCCGGACAAACTTGCCCTTGGGACTGATGATGCCGCAGCGGAACAGTTCGCTGATCACGTCGATGATGCCGGAGCCACAGAGTCCCACCGGTTTCTCCCCCTCGTCCCCGATCACGGAGAAGGTCGGCTCCATGGTCTTCGCGTCGATGGAGCAGGCTTCGATGGCACCGTCGGTGGCACGCATGCCGCAACTGATGTCACCGCCCTCAAAGGCCGGACCGGCCGAGCAGGCGCAGCTCATCAGAAAATCGGAATTGCCGAAGACGATCTCGCCGTTGGTTCCCAGGTCGATAAACACCGAATACTCCGGACGGTTCCAGATCATGCTCACCAGGGTCCCCGCCGTGATGTCGCCGCCCACGTAGCTTCCGATGTTGGGGGCGATGATGATGTGGGCATCCTGATTGATGTCGATCCCCAGATCGTTGGCGAAAACCGCATTGGTCTTAAAGAAAGCCGGGATATAAGGCTCCGTCCGCAGAGGTTCCGCGTTGACGCCGACCAGAAGGTGATTCATGGTCGTGTTCGCTCCCACGCACATCCGGTAGATCCATGCCGGCTTCATACCAGAGGTCTTGCACATGGTATGGATCAGGGGATTGATGGTTTCTTTGATGACCGCGTCCTGAAGTTTTTTCTGGCCGCCCGCCTTCCTGGACTCGATGATCCGATTGATGACGTCGGCCCCGTAACGGATCTGCCCGTTTCCGGTGGTAGCCTTGGCCAGGATGTCGCCGTTCAACATGTCAATGATCAGGGCGGAAACCGTGGTCGTGCCGATGTCCACCACCAGCCCGCCGGCCCGCACCTTGACGTCCATGGGGAACAGGTCATAGACGAAAATGTTCTTCGCCGTCCGCCGGATGATGCACTGGACCTTGAAATCCGCCTCCCGGAGCTTATCCGGAAGGGATTTTAACACGCTGTAAGGGATCCGCACCCGGGAAACTCCTGTGGCCGCCGCTACCGCACGCTCCACCCGTTCCACGTCCGGCATGGTGTCGTCCAAGGTGGGGGCTTCCATGGAAACCTGAATCAGCTCCAAGCTGTTCTTTAAAGAAATTCCCGCCGTCTCAAGCTGCTCCTTGGCTTCTGTGAAGATCTTGACCTCCGCCGGAGAGCTAAGGTCCGCCGCCTTCATCCGCCCTTTGTAGGCAGAAGCGATATCGGGAACCATGACCTCCACGTCGGCGTCCACCTTGCTCACGCAGGCAAGCCGCCATCCGGCCGCGTATTCCTCGTCGGTGATATGGCGTGTCTTCTGGGAATTCAACTCCCCGGAAAGGAGCTTCACCCGGCACTTGCCGCAGGCGGCGTTGCCGGAACAGGGCGCGTCGATAGCTACGTTCGTTTTTCTCGCTACCTCAAGAAGGTTTTCACCGGAAGCAGCGAAGGCAGTTATGCCCTCGCCGCTTTCAAACTTAAATGTTACCTTGTACATGGCAGTCCGTCCTTATCTCTTAATTAAACTTCAAGGTAAGAATCTGCATACAGGGTCGCGTTCCGGATAATGTCACAGGACTTGATGGTCTCCATCAGTCTCAGGTCGTTGGGGTTCACGATGGCGGATGTAAAGCCCTTCATCATGGCCATGGCGATCATGGCGGAGTCCATGATGGGACGGATGTGCTTGGGCATACCGTTGGAGTTGTTGGAAAGTCCGCCGGTGGTCTTGAGACCCATGTCGGTCAGGTCGCCGATGAAGTTCAGAACGTCCATCTGCTTATCCTGCATGCCCTTGATGACGACGAAGAGCGGGTCGAACCACATGTCTTCTTCTGCCATGCCAAGGCCCAGGCCTCTCTCTAAGAGCTGGGTGCAGTAAGCCATACGCTCGTCATTGTCGGCCGCGATGCCCTCGCCGTTGCACAGCGCGATGACGATGGCGTCGTTGGCAGCCGCCAGGTCCACAAACTCGATCCTTCCGGCCGCGTCGGCGGAGTTCACGATGGGTTTGCCCTTGGAACGATTGTAAACAGAGATACCAGCCTCGATGGCCGCCTTGTTGGAGGTGTCGAGAGCCAGCGGAACATTGTCAAAATTCTCCTGAAGGAGCGTGACTGCCCACTTCATCAGATCCTCACCGTAGCCTTCCGCAGGTCCGATGTTCACGTCCAGATAAACGGCGCCGGCGTCAAGCTGGGCTTTCGCCCTCTTCAAGATGGGTTCCGGATCTCTTGCCAAGAAGGCTTTGTTGACGGTGGGAGCCGTGGTGGAAAGTCTTTCGCCGATGGTAATGAATTTTTCCATTCTCTTATTCTCCTTTTCTTAAATCCGGCAAAACGCACCGGCACAGGGCATGCCCCGGCACCATGCATTTTGCCGGATACTTTATGGTCAAAGCTTTTCTTTTGCAGAAGAAACCTTATGCGTTTGCCTGCATGTCTTTCAGGAATTTCACCAGCATGACCGCCTCGGTCGGTCCAACCACGATGTTCCATCCGGGAAGCTTCGCTTCCAAATCACCTTTCAATACGGCTACCTTGCCGGGAATGATCAGGGTGCGGTTCTTGATCTTGTTCTCAATCTCGAACTCCTGAATGTACTTCGCGATGGAACCGGAGGAGAACTTGCCGGCCGCCCAGGAAGTCAGTACGGAAAGTCCGCCTGCGTCGCTGATCAGCAGGTTGCAAGGAACGCCGGAACGCTCCAGCTCGCCGGATACCAGGAAGTAGGTCAGGGCGAAGTCCACCGTCGTCAGGCAGACGGAATTCTCGTCGGCGCCGTTGATCGGGTAGATGCCGGGCTCGATCCTGGGAGCCTTCTGAGGATCGGTGAACAGGTTCTGTCTCAGGCCGTAAAGAGGAAGGGCCTGTGCATAGCTCATCTCCTCCATCACGACGACGGAGCCGTATTTCATGGTGAACAGGGCCGCCAGAGCCGCCTGCATATGGGAATCGCCGGAAGCCAGCTTGCCGACGTTCACGATGCTGGGATAGCCGAAGGTCCTGTCGTTGTCCTTCAATGCCGCGCGGCGGACAAGGACGGCCTTTTCGAACGCGTCTTTCACGGAAGCCGTGCCCAGATCCAGGATCAGGTTCTTATTTCCGGCCTTCTCGAGAGCGGCCACGGTGTCGTAAAGCTCTTCTACGGAAGCGCCGGTCACGCCCAGAACCACGCCCGCATCCGTCGCCAGCTTGCTCATGGCCTCGTAGTTGGAAGCGTCAGCCGCATTCAAGATCGGTTTCTTGTCCTTGCAGACATCCAGAGCCGCCTTCGCGCAGGCTTCGTCCTTCACGTTCAGGATCAGGGGCCTTCCAGCGCCGTCCGCCTTCTTCACCAGGGCGGCGTAAGCGTCGGGAGCAACTCCCTCCCCGCAGTCCACGGCAACAAATTCCACGTACATCCGGTCGCCGATCCGGTCATAGTCGATGGCCGCCACGGAAGCAAGTCTTGCGTCCACGGCCGCGTCGTCCATGCAGGTGCACACGGAGACCGCATATCTGGTCTTATTGACAAAGGTCTTCTCGTGGCGGAACAGAACAGTCTCGCCGCCAAGTGCAAATTCTTTTTCCGTATCGTTCTTATTGTCAGCAAAGGCCTTGAAGCCTGCCTTGATGGTCTTCATGGGCGGTGCGGACGCCTCAGAGAGAGTCGCCACTGCCTCGTCGCTCATATGAGGGCACTGATCGATCGTCATTGCGCCCTGTGCCACCTTCATGGAGAATGCCATACAGGTGGGGCAACCGCATTCCTTGCAGTTTTTCTTAGGTGTCAGTTTAAAAATCTGAATACCAGTTAATGCCATTGTTTTCTCCTCCTGTCCGTATTAGCTTAACGCGCCGATCAACTTGGAAACCGTTGCAACCGAAGTGGGATGCTTAAGGATCACGGCGTCAGAGCCGCAGGCCAGACAAGCAACCGCAGTTTCGATCTCCATGTCAATTGCTCTCTCCACAACGCATCCCCATCCGGGAGCGTCCTCTTCCGTGGCCACAGATTCTTTCACGGACCAGGTTTCGGATGCCACAGGAGTGATGATGGGCATCAGCAGAGAATCGTCATTCTGTCCCAGAGCGGCCGCCTTTACCCGGTCCAAAGTGGAAATCAGGTAATCAAAGCCATAACCCGCGGCAGAAGAACCGACGTTCATGACCACCTTGCCGGAATCCACGCCGAGCTGTTTGAGCAGCACGTTAAGCTGCTTCGCCAGGTTGATGTCCACGGCAGACTCCGCGCCGACCAACTGATTGTAGGCAAGTCCGGCGGCAGCGCCGATGTTCTTGTAGTTTTCTTCCTTTGCGGACAGTAAGAGTACGTTCTTTCCCTGAAGGGCCTCGGCAACTTTGGAAAGCAGCTCCGCGTCCTTCTCCACGTTCTTGCAGCCTTCCACCACAAGCGGGAAGTCAACGGCCTCGGCCACTTCCTTCGCAACGGCAACCAGCTCCTCCACCGGACGGTTCTCGCCGTTGGGGTCTCCACCCTCTAATCTCAGGCAAAGGAAATCAACGCCCTCGATGGTGACAGCCTTCTTCGCCATGTCTGCCACGGTCTCGCAACCTGCATAGACTTCCTTGATGCAGTCGGGCTCATGGGCAAGTCCCAGGTCGGAGATTTCGATACCGATCTTCGCCGTGTTGGCCGTCGGAGCGTCAAAGCTGTAGAAAGGGAAGGTGTTTCCGCCTCCCAGTTTTGTAGTCTTGTCGCCGGTTCCGACTTCAACGGTGCGAATGGTTGCGTTGAATTTCTGTAATTTCTTTGTAAACGGCATTTCCTACTCGCCTCCTTAAAATTTTCTGATAAAGTAGCTTCTCAAGTAATAGGAAACGTCGCGACGTTTCCCATGGATTCCCGGCCGCCCTCCCTATCAGGGCGGCCGGGAATGGAAAATTATGTAAATGGGTGATGAAAAAAATATAAATACATGGCCCGGCGGTACCCGGCAAATGTCCGCTTAGGCGGCCGCTTGCCGGGCTGCCTTTGGGAGCGAAATACTCGGAAGCTTTGCAGAGGGCGTCTGCTTGCGCATCCGCAGCCGACTTACGTCGGCTTGCAAAGCTTCCTCGTTAAGCTCCCGCAGGAATCAAATACCGGCCGGAGTCGATCAACTCAGGAAATGTGCTCTGCCGTATGCTTGCGCATCCGGAACCGGCTTACGCCGGTTGCACATTTCCTTCGGTAAGCCCCGGCGGTGCCCGGCAAATGTCCGCTCACGCGGCCGCTTGCCGGTCTGCCTTTGGGGCTTACATCATCGGCTCAAGGTTGAGGGCGGGATGGCCTTTCTCGGTGAGGAAGTTGAGTAAGGTCTCGGGATCCTCCGCGATGGTCTCATCGCCTACCATGTCGGTGAAGTTGTCGATTCCGTAGAGTTCTTTCGCCGTCGCGTTGAGTCTCTCGGCGACCTGCTCCTTCAGATCCTTGGGCATCCACACGATTCTCTCGATGCCGCCCTCGGCCTTCATGAACTTCTTGGAAGCGATGAAGTGCTTGCCGTGGCCCATGAAGCCAGGGGTCTGCACGCCGCCGCCGGTCATGGAAGCCAGCTCGGGGAAGGTCATTCCCAGAGGGGTCATGCCCGCATACTCACGGTTGGCGATGATCACGCCGTTGGACATGGGCTCGATGCCGCAGATGCACTCGAAGCATCCGCAGGAGGTCATGGGCTTCTCCATGATGGAGTAGAGGGATACGTCTTCCAGAGCGCCGTTGGAGAATTTCTTCACGGCTTCGTTGACGTCTTCGTACTCGCCGATTCTGTCGTCAATGACTCTCTCCTTGGTGATCACCTGGCAGGGGCCGGTGGGCTCCAGCTCGTTGGTTGCCTTGGCGTCTAACCAGGAAACGGCACCGCAAAGGCCGAGACGCTCCGGCGTAACCACGCATACGTGGCTGGGGGAGAATGCCTGGCACATAATGCAGCTATAGTAAACGTCCACGGACTCATCCGTCAGGGATTTGAGTCTGTCGTCACGCTTGTCGAAGGCGGGGATCGCGATCTCGTGGCGAAGCTTTCCAACCAGTTCGGGATCGGTGATGATCTTCACCTGGCAGCGGTCCACAACCGCGTCGTAATCGTTCTTTACTTTTGCGTAAAGCACTTCGCCGATGTGTTTCGCACGGAAGCCGGCCTCGTAAGCCGCATCGCTGATACGGACACGGATCATGTCGCGCTGTCCCGTATGCATCACACCCTCGACACAGTTCAAGTAGCTGTGGAATTTCCGCTCGAAGACGGACTCGAAGTCGGTCTGCATGTTCTTTCCGGCCACTTCCACGATGTAGGCGATGCTGTGCTTGCTGCCCTTCTCGAAGGTATCGAAGTCCGGTCCGATCAATTCGATCTTGTGATCCTCGACCTCGGTCATTTCCTTGGACTGTACCAGCTCGAAGCAGTCCACTCTGGAACCGTCGAACTCCACCTGCATCTGTTTCTTGCGGACGATCTCGCCTTCGAACGCGGAGGCGAACGCCACGGGGATGTCGATGTTGGTGATCTTGATCTTGATGTCGCGTGCCTCCAGGGAGGTGGCGTTGAACTTGTCAACGTCGGGCTGCACGATCAGGCTCTTGGGAACCTTGATGTTGACGGCCTTGGAGGTCTCCACGTCGTTGGTGACGACCGGGAAGCCGAGGGCGATGGCGCCGGCTCCGCAGGCGACCACGACCGGGTTCAGAGCGCCGAGGGCGTTGACGAAGGCCGGTACACGCTCGAAGGTGTACTTCATGAGACCCGCGGCGTCGCCGGGCTCCACGTTACCAAAGATCAGAGCGGCTCTGACGGCTACGGAAACCACATGGAGCACGGAGGTCACGTCCTTGCCCAGGGGGATCACGCGCACGTTTGCGCCCATGTTTACATTTTTCTCCACGCACTGGTCGATCACGTCGCCAACCAGGGTCACCAGGATGCCCTGTGCCTGATAGCTCTTCACCAGAGCGGCGGCATCGTCAGCCGTGGGAGCCTTCCCGAGGATGACGGCCACGCCGGGGATGTCGCCGGTTACCAGCGGCACGCCCAGCTCACGGATCACGGCGTCGGAGAGATGTCCGGAGCAGCCGGTTCCCTCGTAGGGGTCCGCGCCGTCCAGATACTTGAGCGCCTCGATGAACTCTGCGCAGAGGGCCGTGCCCACGCCGTTCATGAATACGTCGTTTAACTTCACGTTCTTGGTCTCAAGACCCTTCACGACGCCGAGGGCTTCCTTTAACTCACCAAGGTTGGTCACCTTGGTCCCGGTTACTGCATAGTAGCAGGGCAGGCAGTAGGCGGTTCCGGGGAAAGAAACCTCTTTGTCTGCGCCGTGCTTCTCGATTGCGGCGTTGATGGCGCCTTCCGCTAAACCATATACTGTATCCGCACCACTAAATACTACATCAAATAGTGTCACTGTTCTACCTCCTAACAATTTGACTGTGCATCAATTTTCTCTTTTATTTTCTGAATCTCAGCTTTCGCGGACGGACTGAAATCGAAGGGGGACTTCCCCTGTCTGTCCGCGTCGATGATCTCAGAGTTATAGTGAACGAAGCCCAGAAGGTCACAGGCCGGAATCTTGCTCTTTATAAACTCCTCATCCTTCTCGTCCCGGACCTTGTTGGCCACGACCCGCACCTGGGAAACGCCCAGATCCTCCGCCAGACGCTTCACGTTCCGGTAAGTCTGCACGCTCCTGGCTCCCGGCTCGATCACCACGATGAACTGATCCATGCCCTCGGTGGTGCCTCTCCCGAGATGCTCAAGGCCCGCCTCCATGTCCAGAATCACCACGTCGTTACTCCGAAGGACCAGGTGGTTGATGATTCGTTTTAACATCACGTGCTCCGGGCACACGCAGCCGCTTCCGCCGGTCTCCACCGTTCCCAGTGTGAGGAGCTTCACGCCGCAGTGGCTCTTCGCATACAGGTCCGGAATGTCGTCCACCTTGGGGTTCATGCGGAAAAACCGGTTGGTCTCGTCGGCCTCGGTCCGCTCCTGGATGAGTTTCCTCATCTTCGTGATGGGAACGATCGTATCCAGCTCCTCCTCGGAAAATCCGAGGGCCAGGCCCAGATTGGCATCCGGGTCCACGTCGGCCGCCAGCACGCTTTTTCCCTCTTCCGCATAAAGTCTCGCCAGGGTGGCCGCAAAGGTGGTCTTGCCCACGCCGCCCTTTCCTGTCACTGCAATTTTCATATCCTGTTCACCTCTGGTTCCCCGGTGGAATGGGGGAGGCCCCGCATTTCACCGGACGCTTCACGAGCAGACACGCGTCAGATGCCGATGGCCGCTCTCTTTTCTTCGATTCTGTCGATCATGGCATCGACCAGCTTGTCGATATCCTTCTCCACGGTGTAAGCCGCACCGGTCCACTCACGGACGCCGCCGGTCAGAAGCTCTGCCACTTCCGTGGAACCGGACACGTAAGGATCAACGCCAAGGAAGGTATCAATACCAGTACCCACTACATAGTTGCCGATAGACACGGCCTTCTCAGACATCCACTCGGGAGCGCAGCCCACAACGGGAAGCTGGGAAATCTTAAGCCCGGAATCCTTCGCAAGCTCTGCCACCAGGTTCATCATACGGGAGATGTCCACGCAGGACCCCATGTGGAGCACGGGAGGAATGTCCGCAAGCTCACATACTCTCTTCAAGCCGGCGCCGCACAGATCCTTCGCCCTCTTGTCCATCAGGCCGGCCTTTGCCGCCGCCTGGGCGGAACATCCGGAAGCCACGATGATGATGTCGTTGGCAATCAGCTTCTTCATCAGCTCGATGTGCGCAAGGTCGGGACGGATCTTCGGGTTGTTGCAGCCTACCATGGCGACTGCGCCGCGGAGAACGCCGGAGGTCACGCACTCAAGGAGGGGCTTCGTGGTCCCGGTCACGTCGACCTGGCTGTTGGTCACGCCGTCAAGGACTTTCACGATGGCTTCCAGAGAGTATCCGACCGTCGCCTTCTGCTTCATATCGGGAATATGTACCAGCTCGGGCTTTCTGTTCTTGAAGTTCTCGATGGCAGTCTTTACGATCTGCTTTGCATTCTCGCCCGCATTGGCGGAGCTGAAGCGGATGTAATCGGACATCGGCATCCTCGCAATGGGGGAGGTGGTGATGAACTTGGTGTGGAAGCACTTGCTGAGCGGCCCAAGTGCAGGGAAGATACACTGCACGTCAACCACGATCGCCTCGCAGGCACCGGTCAGGATCACGTTCTCCTGCTGTAAGAAGTTTCCGGCCATGGGGATGCCGCGGCGCATCGCCACTTCGTTGGAGGTACAGCAGACGCCGGACACGGTGATGCCCTTTGCGCCCATCTCCTTCGCGTAAGCGATCATCTCCGGATCGTCCGCATACTCGCAGATCATCTCGGAAAGGCTCGGATCATGGCCGTGTACCACGATGTTTACGTTGTCGGCGTTCATGACGCCCAGGTTTGCCTCCGTGTCAATGGGCTTGGGAGTTCCGAACAGAACGTCGGAGAACTCGGTTCCCATCATGGAGCCGCCCCAGCCGTCGCCGAGACCGCAGCGGATGGACTGTTTCACCAGCGCCTCGGGAAGGGAAGAACATCCCATATGGGTCATGTGCATGGAAGAAGCGACCTCTCTGTCGATGGCACGGGGAGCGATCTCGTTTTCTATCAGAAGGTCTTTCTGGGAAACGGGCATACGATCCAGGAATTTCTGGAAGCCGAAGGGCTTGCCGTATTCCATCAAACCTACTTCCGCAACCTCGTGGGCCACGTCATAGAGGTCTCTTCCCTCGGTCTCAACGCCGAATTCCTTTGCCAGCTTCATGAGCTTGGCTTCGTCTTTTACCTTGTAGTTTCCGTCTGCCGCGGACAGATACAGGGTATGGCAGATCTCACGTCCGTGATCGGAGTGGGTGGCGGCGCCGCCCGCGGTGAATTTCAGATAGTTCCGTCCGACGATGCCGTGCACGTCGCAGCCGCAGATTCCTCTGGGGGCCTTCGGCGTGATGCGGCAGGGGCCCATGGCACAGATACGGCAGCACACGCCCTGCTCGCCGAACTTACAATGAGGTGTCTGGTTTTTCACCCTGATCTGCCAGGCGTCTGCGCCTACCTTTGCGCCTGTCTCCAGGAGTCTGGCTGTTGCGGCCTCAAACTCCTCTACCGTTGTTAACTTAAAGTCTCCCATTCATAAACCTCCTTAAAATTTAACCCGCCCTGAAAGACGGGCGTTTGTCCCCTAAGAGTGTAACAATTTTTCTACTGCCTGAACCAGTGCCGTCCGTACCGGAGAATCCTCCGGCAGGTTGACCGACGTGGGCTTTCCCTCGCAGTCCAGCTCGTACACGTCCTCGCTGTGGGGGACGACGCCGATCAGGTCAAGGCC
The DNA here is from genome assembly GCA_910587905.1 of uncultured Lachnospiraceae bacterium. Lineage (GTDB taxonomy): Bacteria > Bacillota > Clostridia > Lachnospirales > Lachnospiraceae > Lientehia. Next base: position 2,295 of record CAJUOF010000024.1, on the reverse strand, counting down.
CTGGTTTCCGATCTCCTCCCGGATGCCGTCGTTGAGTTCCCCCTTCGGCGCCCGGTTCACGATCAGTCCCATGACCTTTGGATTCAACTTGCATTCTTTCACCAGTTCCGCGATCCTGCCGACGGCCTGGATGCCTCTCCTGGAGCAGTCGCTCACCAGGATGACCGCGTCCACGTGGGGGAGGATCCCCCGGCTGATGTGCTCCATCCCGGCCTCGTTGTCCACGACGATGTACTGGTACTGGCCGGAAAGCCTGGCGACCTGGGCCGTCAGAAGCCCGTTCACATAACAATAGCAGCCGGAGCCCTGGGTCCGTCCCATCACGAGCATGTCATAATCGTCCTCTTCCACCAATGCGGAATTAAAGCGGAACGCCGCATAGTCCTGTTTGGACATGCCGGCCGGAATGGGACTGGGATCCATCATCTCCGCCCTGGCGATCTCCTCCCGGATGTCGCCGAGAGTCGCTTCCACTTCCACGCCCAGCACTTCATTGAGGTTGGAATTGGCATCCGCGTCCACGGCCAGGATCGGCCCCTTCTCCTTCTCGCAAAGGTACTGGATCAAAAGGCCGGTGAGAGTCGTCTTCCCGACGCCGCCCTTTCCTGCAACTGCAATCGTATAGGCCACTTGAAAGCCCTCCTTTATGTCACAAAAATTTCGGTTGGTGGTTCCGTACATCCTCCGGTCCGTCACGCATCTTCACCACCGGTTCCGTCTGTTTCCCCTCCATGCCCCCCACCTCCTATCCCTGTATTTTTATGAAAAAATACGGTATGATCAATCCGTACAACGGATCTTGACCACGCTGCCGGCCAGGTCCACCTCGGTGAGGGCTCCCTGCACCTTCATCTCTTTTCCGACGATGTCAAACAAAGTGATCACATCGCCGTCCACGAGAATCCTGCTCACGTTCTTGAGAAGAAGTGTTTCATCCTCCTGTTTCTTTCCATAAACTGCCGCAAGACACATGGTTTTCCACCTCCCCGCCGTCTGCCGCTGAAAGCTGTCCTCAAATCACTGCTTCAACAAAGAAAGGGCGACGCTTAAGCGCACGTTTCCACTTTCAAACTCGGAAACCGCCTTGTCAAGCTGCTCTGCCGCCTCGACTTTCCCCTGCTCCTTGAGCTTCTTCGCAAGCTCCGCAAGCTCCAGGGCGTGGTGCTTGTTGTGGTCCGCCATGTAGGTGACCAGGGCGATGGTCTCCGCCTCCGCGTCGGCACATCCGCCGCAGCCCCCGCACCCTTCGCCGTGGCAGTGGTCCTGGCCATGCCCGTGGGCGTGCCCATGCCCCTCCCCGTGCTCATGCCGATGGTTTTCTTCCTCTCCCTCTTTGTGTACATGCTCGTGAGAGTGCTCGATCGTATGGGTGTGCGTATGCGTATGATGGCTGTGGATCACGTTCCCATGTTCATCCGTAACGACATGCATGCTGCAGTCTCCTTTCTGTTTGTCCGGTTTTGGTCAAAATTCTGTTAAATTTTTAATTATATCTATCTTATTATACATGCTCTGGTAATATTAATCAAGGGTATTTCCCTTTTTTTAGGGGATTTTTGACAATGTTCACAAAAAAATACAAGACTTTTTCACACCGACATCTTGTGGTTTCTAGGTTTTTTCAAGGCACCTCTTGTAGTTTCCGGATCTCACCGGCCACAGCAGTGCTTGTATTTCTTCCCGCTGCCGCAGGGGCAGGGATCGTTGCGGCCGATCTTCTTCCCCTTCACCACGGTGGTGGAGGATTTCTGCTCCTTGTAGAGCTCCTTCTGCCGCTCTTCGCTGAAAATGTCGTTCCACTGAGGCAGGCCGTAAAGCCAGTCCGCCTTGGCGGCCACCATGTTCTTGTAGAGAAGCTCCTTGTCAAAGCCCAGGTTAACGGGCGTATCCTCCTCCATGGTGTCGATTGGGTTCGGCTCCTTCAAGCTGTCATTGATGCCGTCCAGGAAACCCGTCATGATCATCAGTTCCACGTCATATTTTTCCGCAAGCTCCTTCACCGTCCCGGTGACCACCTCGTCCGGCGCCGCCAGAAGCTTCTCATAGATCCCTTTTTCCAGATTGAAATAATTGCCCCAGAAATAATTGTTCTGCTGGGTGCTCATCTGTGTCTCATAAGCCATCTTTCTCCACTGTTCCAAAAGTGCCATCGTGTTCCCTTCCTTTATCCTATAAAATTTTACTCCTGAAAAGACCAACTTGTCTACTGATTATTATATCCGAATATACCGGTTTCTGGCAATAAAAATTTTCCGTGAATTTATGAATTTTTCGAAAAGATCGGAAGAGCGTCGT
>CAJUOF010000023.1 GCA_910587905.1 uncultured Lachnospiraceae bacterium | reverse complement strand
GAGAAGGTCAAAGAGAGAATTATGGAGTTCCTGGCAGTCCGTTCTCTGACAGGAAAGGGGGAGAGCCCCATCCTCTGTCTGGTGGGCCCTCCGGGGACCGGGAAGACCTCTGTTGCAAGATCCATTGCCAGATGCCTGGGGAAGAAGTATGTGCGTATCTGCCTGGGCGGTGTCCGGGATGAGGCGGAGATCCGGGGGCACAGGCGGACCTACGTGGGAGCCATGCCGGGACGGATTGCGGCCGCTCTTAAGCAGGCAGGAACCTCCAATCCGCTGATCCTTCTCGACGAGGTAGATAAGTTGGGGAGCGATTACAAGGGTGATCCCTCTTCCGCCCTTTTGGAGATTTTAGACAGTGCCCAGAACGATAAGTTCCGGGATCATTTTGTCGAGCTGCCCCTGGACCTTTCCAATGTGCTGTTTGTGGCTACGGCCAACACGACGGATACCATTCCGAAGCCGCTTTTGGACCGGATGGAGATCATTGAGGTCAACAGCTACACGGAGAATGAGAAATATCATATCGCCGAACAATATTTGGTGCCGAAGCAGCGGGAGAAAAACGGGCTTTCAGAGGAACAGTTCTCCGTTTCTGGGAAAGCGCTCAGAAAGATGATTCACAGCTATACGAGGGAAGCCGGTGTCAGAAGCTTGGAGCGGAAGATTGGGAAACTCTGCAGAAAAGTGGCCAGAGAGCTTTTGGATGGTAAGAAAAAGAAGGCTAAGATCACAGAGGGAAATCTGGAAAAATATCTGGGCAAGGAGCCGGTCAGGAGCGATAAGTCGGTGGGACAGGATGCGGTTGGGATCGTTCGCGGCCTGGCCTGGACCAGCGTGGGCGGTGATACCCTGGAAATTGAGGTGAATCTTCTTCCGGGCCACGGAAAGCTGCAGCTTACGGGGCAGATGGGGGATGTGATGAAGGAATCGGCTAAGGCGGCACTGTCTTACGTCCGTTCCGCCAGCTCTGCCTACCAGGTGGACAGCGACATTTATGAGAAGAACGATATCCATGTCCATATTCCGGAGGGAGCGGTGCCAAAGGACGGTCCTTCGGCAGGAATTACCATGGCTACAGCCATGATGTCCGCCGTGACGAACAAGAAAGTCCGGGCCGATCTGGCCATGACCGGCGAGGTGACTCTGCGCGGGCGGGTACTGCCCATCGGCGGCTTAAAGGAAAAGCTTCTGGCGGCTAAGATGGCAGATATCCATACGGTCTTGGTGCCGGGCACCAACGAGCCCAATGTGCAGGAATTATCCAAAGAGATTGTGGACGGCATGGACATCAAGTATGTGGGAACTATGGACGAGGTGCTTAAGGAGGCGTTCTGTTGATTATAAAGACCGTGAATTTGGAGACCGTCTGCGGCGTGACCAGCCGCCTTCCGGAAAATGACAAACCGGAGATCGCCTTTGCAGGAAAATCCAATGTGGGAAAATCTTCTTTGATCAACGCGCTCATGAACCGGAAGGCTTATGCGCGCACTTCCTCCCAGCCGGGGAAGACTCAGACCATCAATTTTTATAATGTCAATGATGCGCTCTATTATGTGGATCTTCCCGGCTACGGGTATGCGAAGATTTCCCATAGGGAAAAAGAAAAATGGGGGCGAATGGTGGAGAATTACCTGAAGAAGTCCGCACAGCTCAAGTGCGTATTTCTTTTGGTGGATATCCGCCACGAGCCATCCGCCAATGACCGGCAGATGTATGAGTGGGTGACTGAAAACGGCTACCGGCCGGTGATCATTGCCACCAAGCTGGATAAGATCAAACGGAGCCAGGCGGCGGGACAGGTGAAGCTTGTGCGGACGGGCCTTGGAATCGGACCGGACGTCACGGTGATCCCTTTTTCCGCCGAGACCAAACAGGGGCGGGAAGAGATCTGGGCGCTCATTGAGGAACTGGTGGGGTGAGGTACCGGATCTATTTCGCAGCAAACACAATTCCGAAAGCTTCCGGCCCGATATGGGCTCCGATGGTGGGCCCGATTTGGAGCATTTGATCGGTCTGGTATCCGGCGGCATTCAGTTTTTCACGGAGCTTCGTGCAATTATCCGTGCCATAGCTGTAGATGGGGTAGAGGGGGAAGGTCTCATCCGGGCCATAGACAGCCAGTTGTTTTAAAATTTGGCTGATGGCTTTATTTCTGCCGACACATTTGCCGATGACATCCACCTGCCCCTCCGGAGAGATGGTGATGATGGGTTTGATTCCGGCCAGGTTTCCGATGGCAGCGGCTGCCTTGGACACCCGGCCGCCCCGTTCCAGGTAATCCAAGGTGTTGGGGGCGGCCAGAACCTTGACGCGGGAGCGCAGGCCCTCCAAAAGGGCGGCAATCTCCCCGGCGCCGGTTCCCTGGGAGACAAGAGTCAGAGCATAATCCGCCAAGAGTTTGATGGTGTAGGTGGCGGAGAGGGAGTCGATGATATAAATCTTGTCATAGGCGGCCATGGATTTGGCTAAAAAGGCACTCTGGCAGGTGCCGCTCAAGGCGGAGGAGAGCAGGATGCAGATCAGCTCGTCGCCTTTTTTCTTTGCATCGAGAAATACCTCCAGGAAGGCCTGGGGGGAGGGCTGCGAAGTCTTCGGAAAGCTTCCGGTTTTTTCCAGGATCTCATAGAATTCATCCCGGCCCAAATTCTGTCCGTCAATATAATCCGTTTCGCCGATGGTTATGGTAATGGGGACTAGTTCCAGCCCTTTTTCCTGAATTTCTTCTATCTTGTAGTCGGAAGCAGAGTCCACAAGGATACGTATCATGAGAGTGACACTCCAATCAGTTTATGTAATCGTATAGGCCCACGTAAAATCATGGAAGAATTAGATAGTTTGAAGCACAAAATAAAGCACATATGTTGTAGCATATTACATTCCAGGCCCTCTGTCAATGGGGAAATATAGCCTTTTTGACGGTTTTTTCGGAAAGACTTGAAAAAAATTCCAGATGGCAGTATGATAAGTAACGGCATCGTGCCCGGATAGAACTGCGCACATAGAGGGCAAAAAAATGACGAGGAGAATTGTGATGGCAAGGAGAAAGAATCAGACAGCCGGGAAAGCCGCAGCACCGGAGACAGCGAGCAAAGCAGCGGAAAAGAAAGAGGTTTCTTCGCAGACAGAGCCGATGAAACGAGCGGCGGCAGAATTGGCAAAAGCGGTAGCGGAAGAGGCGAAGACGCCTGAGGTGAAAACGCCGGCGGGGAAGACAGCCGCGGAGAAAAAAGAAGAAAAAAAACCTGTAGAGAAAAAGGCATCCGAGAAACCTGCCGTGGAGAAGAAGACGGAGGAAAAAGCCGCCGTGGAGAAGAAGACGGCGGAAAAACCTGTGAAAAAGCAGGAGATCAAGACGTCGATCGCTGTTCAGTATATGGGGAAAGATATTTCTGATAAGGACATGATCGCTCTGGTCAAGAAGGATTGGACAGCCGCAAAGCATAAGGTCGGCGACATTAAGACCATGGAACTTTATGTGAAGACAGAAGAAAACAAAGTATATTATGTGATCAACGGTACGGAGACGGGAAGCGTAGAGATTTAGGGAAACACTGATTAAAGCGTTTCCTTAGGCTTTCGAACGATTTGACAGCAGTGTATGGCCGCTTCCATGGATGAGCCGCAGGCAGGAGCCTGCGGCTTATTATTCCTCTGTTGAATCCTGTCGTATTTTGTAGTATAATGACAGTGTTCCCATGTAAAAATGGCTTTGACAACAGGGCATACGGCCCATAATGAAACTGCTATATGAAAAGACGGAATACGAAAAAAGATGTAAAGAAACGATTTCGCGGGCTCCCTTCGTTTGGCCTGTGCCTGCTTTTGGTAATTGTTCTGGTGATCGGTGAGTTGTTCGGGGCTGCGTCTCTGCGCGTCCTTGCGACAGACGAAGAAGTGGAGGAGGCAAAAGAGCGAGTAGCGGAGGCGGAGGAAAAGGCTCAGGATCTGGAAGAGGCCAAGGCGCGGTTTGCCGGTTATCTGGAAGAATTGAATGGGCAGCTTGACGGACTGACGACAGAGCTTTCCGAGCTTTCCGCAAAGCAGACAGAGCTTCAGGACGGCCTTGAAGTGACCGCGAGGGAGCTTCTTGCAGCCAAGGAGACGGAAGCGGACCAGTATGAGTCCATGAAAAAGCGGATCCAATTTATGTATGAAAACGGAGATACCGGCATTTTGGAGCTGATCTTTTCGGCGGAGAGCCTCTCTTCCGTTTTAAATAAGGCAGAGTATGCCATGGAGTTAGCTGAGTATGACCGAAACATGCTGATTGCCTATCAGGATGCCAGGGAATTGGTGGCAAAGAAGGAGCAGGATCTGTTGACGGCACGGGCGGAGCTTGATCAGGTGGTGGCGGAAACGGAGGAAAAGCAGAACGAGGTGCTGGTCGCCGTTGCCGAGACCAACGAGAAGATGGAAGCGTGCGCCGGGGAGCTGGAGGATGCCAGGGAGGAGCTGGCCCAGTATCGGGCAGAGCTTCAGCAAAAAGAGCTGGAAGCAGAAGAACGGATGGCCAGGCTGGCCGAGGAGGCGAGGCGGAGAGAGGAAGAGGAGAAGAAACAGCAGCAGATCGCAGCCGGGGTGGGCAGCAACGCCGGAGTGCCCGGAGGCGCCGCGCAGCCCCCTTCTTCCGGGAATGCTCCGGAGGAGCCCGGAAACAGTCAGGACCCCGGAGCTTCCGATCCGCCGTCCTCTGGCGACCAACCCTCCGAAAACCCAGCCCCAAAGCCGGAGGAACCGGCAGGATTTGATTATTCTGCTTACAGCGATCTGGAGCTCTTGGCGGCCATGATCTACCGGGAGGCCAACATGGAGCCCTGGAAGGGGAAGGTTGCCGTCGGAAACGTCGTGATGAACCGGATCGCCAGCGGGCGTTATCCCAATACCATGATCGGGGTCCTTTCCCAGCCCTACCAGTTCACCCCTTGGGATGGTCCCAAATATCAGAATGCCCTGAAAAACGGTGTCAACGCAGAGTGTGTGCGGGCAGCGGAGGCTGCCATGAGCGGCAGTGAAAATTATATTGGCGGCCTGCTCCATTTCAGAACCATCCGGCCGGGCTATGAGGGGATCGAGATCGGCAGCCATGTATTTTATTGAGGGGCTTATGTCCGACTGGTTTCTGTGCACAGGCACATGCTTTTACTCTTTCATTTTCGGGTTGAAGATCAGGGAACCGATGTAGCCGAAGACCAGGGCGGCGCTGATCCCTGCGGCGGAGGCTTTCAGCCCGCCCAGGAACAGGCCGAGGATGCCCTCCTCCCCGATGCTTTCCCTGACACCTTTGAACAGGGTGTTCCCAAAGCCCAGAAGGGGGACGGAGGCGCCGGAGCCGGCCCATTCGATAAAAGGCTCGTAGATGCCGAGAAAGCCCAGGGCCACGCCGGAGCAGACCAAGAGCACCATGATCCGGCCGGGCATCAGCTTGGTCTTGTCCATGAGGATTTGGACCAGGGCGCAGATCAGCCCGCCCACCAAAAATGCTTTTAAGTAATCCATATTGTCGCACGACCTTTCTGAATGAGATTCCTAAAAACAGTCTGCGCAGTATGGATTTTTTTATACATTCTGCGCAAAAATGGGCAAAGAGATGGAATGGCGTGCCGATTGTATAAAAAAAAAACATGGAATTATCCCCTTCCCATTTCTGACGTTTTGTTGTATCATATTATCTGCAACTGCAAGATATAGTGTTTTAAAACAATAGTAATATCAACATATGGTGTGACAGCGGACGAGGAGAACTATGAGTGCTGAAGTAATGAATCGAGTAATCAAACGCAACGGGGAGGAAGTAATCTTTGATTTGTCAAAAATCGTCAATGCGATCGAGAAGGCGAATCATGAGGTGAACAATATCCATAAGCTGAATGAGTATCAGATTTTGGCTGTTGCTGACAATGTGGCCGATAAGATTAATGAGTCAACCCATGCGGTTAATGTGGAAGATATTCAGGACATGGTGGAAACCGGGATCATGGAGATGCGGGGCTATGAGGTGGCTCAGAAATATGTGCGTTACCGTTACAGACGGGAGCTGACCAGGAAGTCCAACACGACCGACAATGGGATCCTTTCTCTTCTCGACAATATCAATGAAGAGGTTACCCAGGAAAATTCCAACAAGAATCCGGTGATCAATTCCACCCAGAGGGATTATATGGCGGGGGAGGTCAGCAAGGATCTCTCCAGGAGAGTTCTGCTCCCGGCTGAGATCGTGAGGGCCCATGAAGAAGGAATCATTCACTTCCATGATACGGACTACTATGCACAGAAGGAGCACAACTGTGATCTGATCAATTTGGAGGACATGCTTCAGAATGGAACCGTCATCAGCGAGACCATGATCGAGAAGCCTCACAGTTTTTTCACAGCCTGCAATGTGACCACTCAGATCGTGGCCCAGGTGGCCAGCAACCAGTATGGCGGTCAATCGTTCTCGCTGGCTCATCTGGCTCCCTTCGTGGATATCAGCCGTCAGAAGCTAAAGAAGGCGGTGATTGCGGAGCGGAAGGCCTGCGGGGAGCCTTTGGACGAGGAGATCATCGACAAGGTGACGGAATGCCGTTTGAAAGAAGAGGTCAAGAGCGGGATCCAGACGATTCAGTATCAGCTTATCACCTTGATGACCTGTAACGGCCAGGCGCCTTTTGTGACAGTGTTTATGTATCTGGACGAGGTGCCTGCGGGGCGGACCAGGGATGATTTGGCGATGATCACCGAGGAGGTGCTTCGCCAGAGGATGCAGGGAGTCAAGAATGAGAAAGGCGTATGGATCACTCCTGCGTTCCCCAAGCTGATCTATGTTCTGGACGAGGACAATATCACAGAGGATTCCAGGTATTGGTATCTGACGGAGCTGGCGGCAAAGTGTACGGCGAAGCGGATGGTGCCCGACTACATTTCCGCGAAAATGATGCGGGAACTCAAGAAGGGCAGTGTGTATACCTGTATGGGATGCCGTTCCTTCCTGACGGTGGAGGAGAGCCAGAAAAATCCGGACGGGAGCTATAAATTTTACGGACGGTTTAATCAGGGAGTTGTGACCATCAATCTGGTGGATGTGGCCTGTTCCTCCGAGGGGGATATGGACAAATTCTGGAAGATTCTGGATGATCGCCTGGAGCTTTGCCACCGGGGACTGAGATGCCGTCATGAGCGGTTAAAGGGAACCGTCTCCGACGTGGCCCCCATTCTCTGGCAGTACGGAGCGCTCGCGAGACTCAAAAAGGGAGAGACCATCGACAAGCTTTTGTATAACGGATATTCTACGATTTCCTTGGGCTATGCGGGCCTCTATGAGATGTGTATGCGCATGAAGGGCAAATCCCACACAGACCCGGAGGCGAAGCCCTTTGCCCTGGCGGTTATGCAGCGGCTCAACGACAAGTGCGCTGAGTGGAAGGCAGCGGAGAACATCAGCTATTCTGTGTACGGAACGCCCATGGAGTCTACCACCTATAAATTTGCGAAATGTCTGCAGAAACGGTTTGGCATCATTCCCGGTGTGACGGATAAAAATTATATTACCAACAGCTATCACGTCCATGTGTCCGAAAAGATCGATGCCTTCAATAAGCTGAAATTTGCGTCGGAGTTCCAGAAGCTGTCTCCGGGCGGCGCCATCAGCTATGTGGAAGTGCCGAATATGCAGAAAAATATCCCGGCAGTGCTGTCGGTGATGAAGTTCATTTATGACAACATTATGTATGCGGAGCTCAATACCAAGAGCGATTTTTGCGAGAGCTGCGGCTATGACGGGGAGATTCTGATCAAAGAGCAGGAGGATGGGAAGCTCGTCTGGGAGTGCCCGAACTGCGGAAACCGGAACCAGGATAAGCTGTTCGTGGCCCGTCGGACCTGCGGTTATATCGGGACCCAGTTCTGGAATCAGGGGCGGACCCAGGAGATCAAGGACCGTGTGCTGCACCTGTAAAGGAGTCAGGGATGTATTATGGAAATATCAAGGAGTGTGATATTGCGGACGGCCCCGGCGTGCGGGTGACTCTGTTCGTGTCCGGCTGCCGCAATCACTGCAGAGGGTGCTTCAATTCCGAGACCTGGGATTTTTCCTATGGGCAGCCTTATACGGAGGAGACGGAGGAAAAGCTTCTTGCACTTCTTAGGCCGGATTATGTTCAGGGCTTTACCCTCCTGGGAGGCGAGCCCTTTGAGCCGGAGAACCAGAAAGTCTGCGCAAAGCTTTTGGGCAGGATACGGGAGCTGTATCCGAAGAAGGATATCTGGTGTTACTCCGGATATCTCATAGACCGGGATCTGATACCGGGCGGGAGGGTCCACACCGAGGTGACGGAGAAAATGCTCTCCTGCATTGACGTGCTGGTGGACGGCCGCTTTGTGGAGGAAGAGAAAGATTTGACACTCACCTTCCGTGGCAGCAGGAATCAGAGGGTTCTTAAGCTTGAAAACGGAAAGGCTGTAGAAGAACTGTATCGGTAAAGCTGATCTTTATAAAGCGTTCTGGGATAATCTGTGAAAAACAGGCTGTTTCAGAGCGTTTTTTATGCACGCAGAGTGGAATTGGAGAGGAATGGATATGAAAGGGACGAAAAAGAGGCACATGGGAAAGCGGATGTTTTTGGCGGCGGCAATGCTGCTCATTCTTGTCGGGTGTGGAAAGGAAAAGGTGGAATCTGAGGGAGCGGTAACCGGCAACCATAGGTACAGTGTAGGGGAAGACGGGATTGTTTACAACACGTGGCTGGAGCGGGGTGGGGACAAGTTTCTGTTTTATGACATGGAGTCGGAGAGTGTCTATCCCCTTTGTAACCGCCCCAACTGCCGGCATATACCGGATGCCGAGTGTGCAGCGATCAAGGACATGTCTTTTGCGCCGCTGATTTATAGGGACAAGCTGTATTATTATACGTGTAGAGACTCTTTTTATCATCTGTATAGCTCCGACGTGTCGGGGGAGAATGAGCGGGATCTGTTTGCCTTGGGGGAAAATTACCATGGCTTTGGCAAAAGTGTTGTGACGGGAAGATGTTTTTACACGGATTGCGCCTGGTATGAGGTTGGAGAAGAGGAAGTTGGCATACTGAGAGGCGGTACGGAGCTTTTAAAGATTGATCTGGACACGGGGAAGGCCGAGACGCTCCTCCGGAGTGAAATGGGGCCGGATGGTCAGGTCTGGTGGGATCTGGAGCATGTCTATGGCGATAAGATTTATTTTACTGCCAGATATCGGGGTGAGGTAGAAGGGGATACTTTGAAGGACGGGATTTATTCGCTGGATCTGTCTACGGGAGAGGTTCAGAACCTGATAGAGCTGGATGATATACGGACGGCAGACTGGAGAGATGGGGAGGCGGTTTATTATCAACAGATCAAAAAGGTGGGAGATGGGGTTACGCTCTATAAACTGGAATTGGAGTCAGGGGACAGCGAGGAGCTTATAACGTGTCGGGTTCCGGAGACCGGCGCCCTGCTTGACGGGAGGTTTGTCTGGTGGGAGCTTGATTCTGCGGCGGGGAATTCGATTGGTCGGTGGAGATCCTGTGATCTCGAGACAAAAGAAGTGGAGGAGTTCGGGAAGGCCACGCCCTATCAGGAGGTGACGTTCATTTTGGAGACCTTTGTGAAGGATGGAAAAGAAATGCTCTGGTGTGAGAGGCTGATGCGGAGTGAATCGGGAGAGGAGACACGCTGCTATGTGGTTCTTTCAGCGGAGGATCTTCTGAAGGGCGATGAAAATGGCCAGGTGCTTCAGGAAGATTAGAGTAAGGAAGGCTTTTGACTGTGTGAGCAGGGGGGATTGCCCCCTGTTTGTTTTTCTGCAAAAGTTGGGGATAATGAAACAAAATAGCGGTTTGACCCGTCTTAATAATAGAAAGCTTTCAAAAACAGATGCCGGATGAGAACATTTACATCAGAGGATACATGAGGAGGTGGGAGCGGCATGGATATGGAGGGTTTGGCTGTCCGGGCAAAAGAGGGAGATGCGGATGCGTTTGCGGCGCTGATCCAGAAAAACATGAAGTCCATGTATAAGATCGGCCGGTCGGTTTTAAGAAATGATGAGGATGTGGCGGACGCCGTGCAGGAGACGGTTCTTGCAGCGTTTGAGCGGCTTGGCCAGTTAAAGGATCCATGTACGTTTTCTTCCTGGCTGGCAAGGATCCTGGTGAACAAATGCTATGACATTCTAAGAAAAAAATCGCAGGTAGTTCCCATGGAAATGTTGCCGGAGGAGCCTGTGCCGGACGCGGGTTACGGGAATGTGGAGTGGAAGGCGGCGCTGTCCTGCCTGGAAGAGAAATACCGTCTGATCTTAATTTTGTATTATATTGAAGGATTTAAGACGGGAGAGATCGGG